>CAYOQX010000185.1:0-3347 GCA_964406195.1 uncultured Alkaliphilus sp.
TAGGAAGAAGAGCAGACGGTGTACCGAGACAAGACGGTTTCGATATTACTGTTGCTTCAGAAATTATGGCTATACTTTGCTTAGCTACCAGTCTGGATGACTTAAAAGAAAGACTAGGCAAGATAATCGTAGCTTATGATTATAATAATGAGCCTGTAACAGCTGGAGACTTAAGCGCTACAGGAGCATTAGCATTAATACTTAAAGACGCACTTATGCCAAACCTGGTACAAACACTTGAAAACACACCTGCAATCGTTCATGGTGGACCATTTGCAAATATTGCTCATGGATGTAACAGTGTTCAAGCAACAGCATTAGGCTTGAAACTTGTTGATTATATGATAACAGAAGCCGGTTTCGCGGCTGACTTGGGTGCTGAAAAATTCTATGATATTAAATGTAGATTTGCAGGCCTGGAGCCTGACTGTACTGTTATAGTTGCCACTGTAAGGGCTCTAAAACATCACGGTGGAGCTTCCAGAGATGAGTGGGACGTAGAAAACTTGGATTATCTAAGAACAGGTCTTGAAAACTTAGAAAAACAAATTGAAAACGTACAAAAATTTGGAGTACCTGCAATAGTCGCTATTAACAGATTCCCAACCGATACACAAGCAGAATTAGACCTTGTATATGAATACTGCGTTGAGCTTGGTGCAGACGTAGTTCATTCAGATGTATGGGGTAAAGGTGGAGACGGTGGAATCGATTTAGCTAAGAAGGTAATAGAAGTTATAGAAGAAAAACCTGCAGACTTCAAATTCCTATATGATGTTGAAGAAAGCATAGTTGACAAGATTACTAAGATTGCAACAGAAATATATGGAGCAGACGGAGTTGACTTCTCAAGTGCTGCATTGTCACAAATCAAGAGATTTGAAGAACTTGGATTGGACAAAGTACCTGTTTGTATAGCAAAAACTCAGCTATCACTTTCTGATGATCCGAAGAAACTGGGTAGACCTAGAGACTTCAGGATTTCAATAAGTGAAATCAAATTATCAGCAGGTGCAGGATTCATGGTTGCATTAGCAGGAGAAATCATGACAATGCCAGGACTACCAAGCGTTCCGGCAGCAAATCATATGGATATCCTCGCAGATGGGGAAATCGTAGGATTATTCTAAGAGATATTAATATAGCATTATATAAAAGAGGGGGCCTGGAGTTATCCGGGCTTTCTTTTTTTCTGGGTATGTCCGAAAGGAAATGAATATGTTTTGTCCGAAAGGGAACGGATAAACCCAAGGTTTTAAATAGGAAAGGAAGCTATATATATAATGAAAAGAAGAAAAGTAGTGTTCAGTGGTGCACAACCGACGGGAAGTCTAACGTTGGGAAACTATATAGGGGCGTTACAAAACTGGAAATCCCTTGAAAAGGAACATAATTGCCTTTTTTGTATCGTAGATTTACATTCTTTAACCGTACGTCAGGATCCCGAGGAATTTCATGAAATGTCCTTATCATTTTTGGCACAGTATTTAGCATGCGGTCTGGATCCGGAAAAAAACATTATCTTTTTTCAATCCCATGTTCCCCAACATTCCGAACTCAGTTGGATTCTGGGTTGCAATACGTATGTAGGTGAACTGAACAGGATGATACAATTTAAAGAAAAATCGGGAAAGAATAAAGGCAACGTTAACTCCGGGCTGTTTACCTACCCGGTGCTTATGGCTGCAGATATATTGTTATATAAAACCGATTTGGTTCCTGTGGGAGAGGATCAAAGCCAACATTTGGAATTAACCAGAGATGTAGCAACACGGTTCAATAATTTATATGGGGAAACATTCACGGTGCCGAATATATACACTCCGAAAATAGGGGCTAGAATTATGAGCCTTCAGGAGCCAACTAAAAAAATGTCAAAATCCGATGAGAATATTAATGCAACTATACTTCTGATGGATTCTGAAGACACCATTACCAAAAAAGTAAAGAGGGCGGTCACGGATAGTGAAAATGTGATAGCATACAGGGACGAACAGCCCGGGATTAAAAACCTAATCACCATATATTCAAGTCTTACGGATTTGAGCGTAGAAGAAGTAGTATCAAAATATGAGGGTAAAGGATATGGGGTCTTTAAGACTGATACCGCGGAGGTTATTATAGAATTTTTGAAACCATTCAGGAAAAATTATGAGAATTATATGAACAACCCGGATTTTATAGAAAATGTGTATAAAACGGGAGCACAAAAAGCCTACGGATTAGCTGAAGATATGATGACATTGGTGCGTAAAAGAATGGGACTGGTACAAAAATAGTAGGAAATCGGCCAAAATAGGGAATAAATAAATGTTTAAAGTAGATAATAAGTATAAAATACCACTAATAAATAAGGCGATATACAGGGAAAATATATTTAAGAGGTGGTTTTTATGGAACAAAACAGAAAATCTACTGCAACCGAGGCCAGACAGGCACTTGAATCTTTTAAGGAAGAGATTGCAAAAGAACTGGGGCTGGAAGATGAAACAAGGGCCGGATATGTTGGAGGCCGCATGGTCAGAGGAATGGTAGAACAGGCAGAACGCTCATTGACTCATTTGGGAAGGTCTTAGACCTTCCTAAATTATTTGGGTTAACTGCATTTAAACAGCACCGGCCCCGGTCAGATGCAAAATATATTATTTTAAAAAAATCAAATATAGCGTTTGATTGCTGTGCATTCTCGTATATAATGGAAATATACACAGTTTGTTTAAGGGGAGTGCTTAATTGAAAAAACATAGTAAATTAATCAGCATTATAGTGGTATGCGTTATATTCGGTGTTGTTATCGTAGCGATGATTATCTTTCAGACCGTATATGGCGTTAAACGTGTCGATGGTGATTCGATGAACAACACTCTGCATTCCAATGAATTGATTATCATCCATCGTCAGGAAAAAGTGCGTCGGTTCGATATTGTCGTTTTGAACGAACGATTAGTCAAAAATGGTGACAGCAAAGAAATCATCAAACGGGTCATTGGATTTCCCGGGGATGTGGTGACCGTGATTGATGGTAATTTGTATATCAACAGCAAACGATATAAAGAGACCTATTTATCACCGGCAAACATCAAGAATTTCAAACGCGTCAACTGGACAATCCGAGTACCGAAAGGTCATCTTTTTGTTCTGGGCGATAATCGTGACATCAGTAAAGACTCACGCGCAGTCGGATGCTTTAAAGAATCGGCCGTGGTCGGCGTGAAAGTAGCAGGAGGTGGCAATTAGCTGTGAAAATTCAACAATCCGAAAAAGACGACCGAAGATCCCGCTCTGGGGCACGTGTTGATACGAACGAAACGGCATGGCTGTCAAAACTCATGTTTTGGAAACACGAT
>CAYOQX010000186.1:0-3302 GCA_964406195.1 uncultured Alkaliphilus sp.
ATCCATAAATAATCTTGTGGAAGAATATCTTTTATCAAATCCGCCCATTCTATTACACAAACTCCGTTACTATAAAAATATTCTTCATATCCCAAGTCTTCCATCTCGCTGATATCACCGATGCGATAAACATCAAAATGATATAATGGGATTCGCCCCTGATATTCATTGATCAATATAAAAGTGGGACTTGTCACATAATCTTTTACTTCCAAACCCACTGCAAGTGCCTGTGTGAATGTTGTTTTGCCCGCACCTAAGTCCCCGCTCATACAGATGATATTTCCGCTGTTTACTAATTCACCTAATTTTTCAGCCGCTTTTTCTAATTCTTTTTGATTTGATATGTTAATACAATTCATTATTACACCTACTCAGTATTTTTCCTTTGTTTGAACAACTATATTCTGACATGTTTTTTTAAACTTGCTTTATACTCAGTGAAATTTTGCCATGTTCAATATCTAAACCGATAATTTTGACCTCGACCTCATCGCCTACAGAAACAACATCTGACGGATCCTTTACAAATTTATTACTGAGCTCCGAAATATGGACAAGACCATCCTGTTTTACTCCGATATCCACAAATGCCCCAAAATCCACCACATTTCTGACTACACCTTTCATAACCATATCCAATTTCAGATCTTCCATATCTAAAACATCACTTCTGAAAATAGGTTTTGGCATCTCTTCTCTGGGGTCCCTTCCGGGTTTTTTGAGTTCTTCTATTATATCTTTTAAAGTGAGTTCGCCTATATTCAGTTCCTCTGCCAATGTTTTTATCCGGCTGTTCAGATTCTCCGCTTTTCCTTCAGTATATTTTCGTATCGCATCATCTATATTTTTGAGATTGCCTTTTTTAATATCTTCTGCAGTATATCCCAGTTTATCTATCAGTTCCATAGTTATCTTGTAAGATTCCGGATGAACAGCAGTATTGTCCAGCGGATGGGTTCCGTCTGCGATCCTCAAAAAACCCGCACATTGTTCAAATGTTTTATCTCCCAATCTTTTTATTTTTAAAAGTTCTTTTCTATTTTTGAATTTTCCGTTTTCTTCTCTGTGTTTTACTACATTTTTAGCTACAGAAGCCGATATTCCCGATACATATTGGAGCAGAGCCGGAGTAGCAATGTTTAGATCCACACCTACACTGTTCACACAGTCTTCTACCACATTTTTTAAGGTCTCCCCTAATTTGTTTTGATTTAAATCGTGCTGATACTGCCCTACACCTATGCTTTTAGGATCTATTTTTACCAACTCTGCCAGGGGATCCTGAAGTCTTCGGCCTATAGATATTGCACCTCTTATAGATACATCCAAATCAGGATATTCTTCCGTGGCCAGTTTCGACGCGGAATATACGGATGCACCCGCCTCGTTTACAATAGTATAATACACTTCTTCGTCTATATCCTTTAATAAATCTGCAATAAACAGCTCTGTTTCCCGGGAGGCTGTACCGTTGCCTATAGGAATTATATCCACATCATACTTATATATCAATTCCCTTACTATTTCTTTAGATTTTTCTATCGCGTTCCGGGGCTCACCGGGGTAGATAGTGGCATAGTCCAACAATTTGCCTGTTTCGTCGAGCACAGCAATTTTGCAGCCTGTTCTGTAGCCGGGATCTATGGCCAAAACCCTGACATCCTTAACAGGAGCGGTGAGCAATAAGGGCTTTGTATTTTTACCGAACACTTTTATAGCCTCTTCTTCAGCCCTCTCTGTCAATATGTTTCTGATCTCCCTCTCCATAGAGGGCGAAATCAACCTTTTATAAGAATCCTCTACGGTTTCTTTTAACACTTCATTTGTTATAGCTTTATTATTTGTTAAAGTCTGATTTATTAGGTATTCCACTATCTCATCATCAGGGCTGATTAATTTTACTCTCAATTTTTTCTCTTTCTCTCCCCTGTTTAAGGCTAAAATCCTGTGATTTGCAATTCTACTTACACTTTCGCTGAAATCATAGTACATTTCGTAGACAGTTTTTTCTTCCTCGTCTGTTGCCTCGCTTTCAATTGTCCCTTTATTTATATTGATATTCCTGATTTTTTCCCTGTAGACTGCATTGTCGGATATAATCTCCGCAATTATATCCTTTGCTCCGTCTATAGCATCTTCAACAGTATTTACTTCCAATTCTTCATCAATAAAAGGAAGTGCTAAATCCTCAACAGTGCCTGCTGTAGTTTCTGATGCCAATATTATTTGAGCCAGTGGTTCCAGGCCCTTTTCCTTTGCAACAGTGGCCCTGGTTCTCCGCTTTGCCCTAAACGGCCTGTATAAATCTTCTATCTTTTGGAGCACGGTTGCTTCTAAAATTTCATTTTTGAGTTCTTCTGTCAGTTTGCCCTGCTCATCTATAAGTTTTATTACTTCTTCTTTTCTGGTTTCCAAATTTCTCAGATATGTAAGTCTATCGTACAGCTCCCTCAAAATTTCGTCGCTCAGTCCCCCTGTCACTTCTTTTCTGTATCTGGCGATAAAAGGTATTGTATTCCCCTCGTCTATCAGCTGTACTGTGTTTTGAATTTGGGTTTCTTTGAGTTTAAATTCTGCTGTTAACTGTTTTGTGGTTTGCATGCACATCTCCTTTCCATCTTAAAAAATCCCCAAACTTTTGTTTGAGGTTTTTTGTGATTTATTATGTTGTAAATATTTCAACTAGTTTGTCTGAAACTTCATCCATCTTTTCGTTGCTCAGATGTCCAATCTTATAAAGAATTATATTTTCATCTGCTGTAAATATCTTATTAGGCCTGACATTGCTTTTTTTATTTATTGTACCATTTATGAAATCATCAGGTTCTATTTCAATTGAATATGAATCAAATATATTTTGGCTTGTTATTTGTGATAATATTAAATCGTCACCTTTTAAATCGGCTAAAACTAAGGCTGGCCTTTTCTTAGAATTCGACAAATCCGAAAACGGAAATGGTACCACAACTATGTTTCCCCTTATAAATCTGCCCATGCTTCATCCTCCTCGGGTTTTAGCCAATCCTTAGCCAAACTTTCCTCACTTGCTAATGTTATGCCTTCTATTTTCAATTTTTTCCCCTTTAGTCTTTTAAATTCTATATAATCAATATAATTAGCTATTTCTTCTAAAAGATAAGATGGCAATTTTTCTATCTTTTTAACCAGTATTTCCCTATCAATCATTTATAAGCCACCTCCCTTGAACCGCTTACTCCATAACACATTTAATAAATATCAGAATTTCTACGTCTATTATATTATACCCCAAAAATGACAATCTTCAAGGAAATATAGTA
>CAYOQX010000187.1:0-3290 GCA_964406195.1 uncultured Alkaliphilus sp.
GATTATATATCCGATCTTCAAAATCCTGCGGATTATAATTTTTTTCTAAATTGCTGGACAATTTTATTCCTCCTAAATCTTCAGTTTGGAAACATGGTTTGCCTGATAAAATAAAAAACTTCGTCCGTAATAAGGACGAAGAATGTGTTCGCGATGCCACCTTAATTTTTATTTACCAAAAACCATGTAAATAAACCCTCAACAAATATAACGGTTTGCCCGTCTACATCTACTGTTTTCAATGTAGAAACTCAGAAGCTACTTTCAATAACCATTGCCTAAAAAACCTTCCAGCCACGGGTTTTTTTCTCTTAAAAGGATTATGTTATTTACTCCTCTTCTTCATCGTTGTTTATTCTTATAAAACTAATATTTATTATAACCATTTTAAAATATTTGTCAATATATATTGGAATATATTGTATTTTGGCCGGGAACCTTAAATTACGGTAGTTTCCTTATGCGTTTTATGCCTATAACCACATACTGGACGAATGCATACAGTGTCAGCAAAATTGCAACCGTTATCAGCAGTCTGCCGTATGCGGAATTGAAAGCTATGGCCAAAATAGCAAAATAGAAAATTACAGTAGCTGCCTTTCCATACAGGTTTGCCGGCAGTACCATTTTATCCTTCTTGGTATACAAAAAAATACCGCCGAATATCATTAAAAATTCCTTTATCCCATAAATAATTACAACCCACATAGGTATGAGCCGTTTAATTGTAAAACAAACAAGTACCGATAATTGCATCAGCTTATCTGCCAGAGGGTCCATAATTTGCCCCCATTTGGTTACAATATTGTATTTTCTGGCTATATAACCGTCTAAAACATCCGTTATACCGGCTAAAATAAAGATTAATATAGAATATAATAGGCTTTTTTCCAAGGAGGAGAAAAATATTCTTATAAATAACGGTATGAGTGCAAAACGTAAAGCTGTTATAAAATTTGGTAAATTCATTATTTATGCACCCCTTTTCAAAACCATTTTAAAATAACCATATAAATAATATCATACATTACAGACCCTATACTATTATATATGATATTAAACAACTTGATTTTTATAAATTTCAACCAAATAATTTATTTTACTGCTTTTATGGAATAGATTCTATCCAAATACGTTACCAGATCCAATATCATTTTTTCATAACTTTTATTAAAAACATCCCAACCCCTCCTGTAATTCGCGTATACCAATCTTTTTGTATAGTTTGACATAGATATGTCTTTATATAAGCATAATCTCGAAACCCTTCCCTTCCCCATCTCCAGATTTTCAACATTGATTCCAAATTTAACATTTTCTCTGTGAACCAACGCAAACCAAGCAAAGCTGTCAACTTTTCCCTTTATATAACCATATCTGCTTTTGGTATTATAGTTTACCTTTATATTAAATAACATAAAACCCCCTCCATATTTGCTATATTAAGATTTTATGCTATTCTTTTTTTCTTATTCATTGAGGTATTATTATATAAAGGATTTTAATATGGTAGACTATCTATGCTTATCAAACAAAAACACTCTTGAATTATGAATCCGGTGAAAAATATACACACCTCTTTTTTATGCACTGTTTATTAAACTCCTTAAATTCGCATACTGTTTTATATTTCTCATATTCGTATAGTTTAACACCTAATCTCTTATTTACAAATTTACTTGCCTTCTCTATGGCCAGAAAGGAGTTCCTTTTACAGCATCTCGGCCCTCCGATTTTTCCGATTTCCAGCAAGGTACTTCCCGTCATCTCATTAGCCAGACCCCAACTTTCCTTAGTTAAAGGTGTAGCCCCCAGGATAACGCTTATAAATAAACCGGTTCCAACCCCGGCACCGCAATTTCCATAGTAACCGCATATTCCTCCGGGAATGTCTTTGGCCCTTTCCTTGGCTATTCTGAGTTTTTTTGCTTTGACATCGTTCTGTCCCAACTTATTATAATAAGAAGTTAATAATACCGCCGGGACCAGAAAATGATGTTCCGGACCATGCATATTTATGCTATTGTTTTTCATAAGTTCTATAGCCATTTCCATCGGGTTGTTTTTATCTGTTTTCAGACAGTAGTCATATATAGTATCCATTCCATCCTTGGAATGACAGGTATCGCAAACATAATGCCCGTTTTTACAACTTGTATTGCTTTCAAATATGCCCCTGCAATAGATACATTCTAATTCTCTATTTTCACTGCTGTATACCAGTTCTTCCCCGCATATCATGCAATTTATGTTATGCCTTCCCATATTCATACCTATTTCCCTCCTGTATCTTATTTCTGTTTACCCTGTTGTCCTTTTTGTGATGTTGATTATTATATACCTGCTGATTTATTTTATCAGTCCAACAGTTTAATCTACATAATTATATCACAACAAACGAAAGACCGAGTCCCAATATTGCCGGTATGAATTATCTATATATAATTACAAATTGAAATGAAAAGGGAATAACTCCCTATATCATGACAGATGTATCAAAACACCCGATCATTTTAAAAGGAGTTATTCCTGCAGATATTTTACATGTTAAATTGTGGAATACTATATGTTTATTATCTCAATTGTACCTTTTATCCATTGTTCCAACCTTTTGTCCTTTATTTCAGCCTTCTGTCTATAGTACCAGTTGTTTCAACTTTTCATCGGTAGGAACCCCGTCCCTGCTCCATCCTCTCACTGAATAATATTCGGGAAGCATCTCATCCAACAAGTGAACATATCCTTTGGAAGGACCTTCAGGAATTGCTTCTTCCAACATTCGTTTCGGTAAGGTGTCATCATCGGCTGTGATGCCTGATTCGAAATTAAATATTCTTTCTAAATTCCATATCCTTTCCCCTGCCTCCAAGAGAGTTTCTGCAGTATATTCAGTTCCGCAAACTGCATTATATATGTCCGCATAGTCCTCCGCGCCTAATGCAAATGAGGTGAATAAGCACAGTCCCAAAGAGTCTATAGCTGCAGTCAGGTCTTGAAAGATTTTTACCCATTGCGCTTTGCCTTCTAATGAGAATCTGTCCAGTTGCTCCGGCAAACCCAGTATCTCCGGTGAGATCATATAGCCCCTGACATGACAACCCCCGCGATTAGAAGTAGCATAGGATAATCCCTGGCCCTGAATGGCTCTTGGATCATATGCGGGAAGTTCTTGTTTTTTCACAGACATCGATACCTCAGGTGCTTTATACATCTTGCATAATCTATATGAACCCTCCGCAAGATTGTCGCCCAGGCCTTCTTCTCTATAGCCCATTTTTTCGGTCCATTTT
>CAYOQX010000188.1:0-3235 GCA_964406195.1 uncultured Alkaliphilus sp.
TACAATTATTCTAGCACACTCCTTATCCATAAACTAGGATTTTTAAATTTATTTAACCTGCGATTATAAAATTAGTTTTAATTATTAGATAATATAATATTGTTTCCATTAACATAAAGGAAGATTTTCCTCCCTAAGGCAAAATGTCCGCTCTAACTTCTTTTTAAGCAGTGGAAACTTATTCAAATATAAGCTCAGATCTATTTGCATAATTTTCTCTACCTCTTTTTGTGCTGCTCTCAATACAGAACTATGTTTGAACAGGTTGGCCACCTTGAGCTCCGGTAGTCCATGTTGTTTGGTACCAAAAAACTCTCCGGGACCTCTGATCTGCAAATCCTTTTCAGATACAATAAATCCATCTGTGGTATTTTGCATTATATTAATACGCTGACCGGAAATTTTCGATTTACTATTATTTATTAAAATACAATATGACTGATAACTTCCCCTCCCGACTCTTCCTCTCAGTTGGTGAAGTTGAGTTAACCCAAAGCGTTCCGCATCTTCTATCACCATAACAGTCGCATTCGATACGTCTACTCCAACTCCGATAACAGTGGTTGAAACCAAAACATCTATGTCACCTTGTTTAAAATTGTTCATGATTTTTTCTTTTTCGCTGGCCGTCATTTTCCCATGAAGAAGTGCCACATTATAATCTTTCAATAAATCCGCAGAAAGCTCATCAGCAACTTTTATAGCTGATTGGATATCCATGTTCTCCGATTCCTCTATAAATGGGCAAACCACATAAGCCTGTCTTCCTTTTTCCAACTGCCTTTTTACAAAGCCATAAATATCATTTCTCTTATCAGAAGCACAACCATAGGTTTCTATGTCCCTCCTACCCGGTGGCAATTGATCTATAATTGATATATCCAAATCACCATATAAAATCAAAGCCAAGGTCCTGGGAATTGGGGTTGCGGTCATAACTAAAATATGAGGGTTTTTTCCCTTGTTGGCAAACACTGTTCTTTGTCTTACTCCAAATCTATGCTGTTCATCTGTAACTACCAATGCCAAATTACAAAAATTTACATCTTCCTGGATGAGTGCATGTGTGCCTACCACTATGTCGATTTCCCCTGTTTCTATCCCCTCTAATACTTTATCCCTTTCCCTCCGGGTTAGTCCCCCGGCCAGAAAACCTATTTTGATCCCAAACGATTCAAGCAAGTCTTTTATAGATAAATAATGCTGTTCAGCCAGTATTTCGGTCGGGGCCATAAACCCGCCCTGATACCCGCTCATCACAGTTTTTAATAAAGACATTATAGCTATAATTGTTTTTCCTGAACCCACATCGCCTTGTACCAACCTATTCATCGGTGTATGTTCTTCTAAATCAAGGGATATTTCCTCAAAAACCCTTCTTTGGGCCTCAGTCAATCTAAATGGTAGTTTCCTAATAAATTCATCTATCTTATTATTGCTTTTGAGTGCAATCCCTTTTTTGTTTTTTGACACTATTTCTTTTATATTTAACAGCCCCAATTGCAGCAAAAAAAATTCTTCAAATACCAACCTATACTTTGCTACCCTTAACGCTTGTACAGAGGTTGGAAAATGTATGTTATGTAAAGCAAACCTTATACTACAAAGTCTTTGGTTTTGTACAATCTCCTCCGGCAAATATTCCACCATGGAATTGTTAATCATTCGGAGAGTACTTTTTTGTATTGAAATAAGTTCTTTCTGACTCAAACCATCGGTTGATGGATATATTGGAACTATACCCTGCTTGTTACCTTCATATTTATCTATTTTCTCTATAATGGGATTGATTACCTGCAACCCCTTAAATCCTTTTTTGATTTTACCGTTTATCATTACTTTTTGACCGGGAGCTAATATCTTTTTTAGATATGTTTTATTGAAAAACACAGCCTCGATACTTCCGCTTTCATCTCTAATATTAAATTTAATCAATGTCAAATTTTTTCTAGGTCTTGATATATGAATTTTACCGGATATTTTTCCATAAAATGTTACCTTTTCATCCGGTGTCAAATTAACAATCTTTTTTGTATTCCTTCTATCATCGTACCCTCTCGGTATGTGCCATATCATATCTTCTATAGTATTGATATTAAGGCGTCTTAATAATCGGGATCTTTTAGGTCCAACCCCTTTAATGTATCTTATATCTTTTTCCGGCTTGTCCATTCGTTAACACCTCAAATATCTTTTGCTTTCACTATAATAAGGAAATCCAATAAACCTGATTCCTATTCAACAGAAAAAATATAATAATATAATGGTTGTCCACCATAGTATAATTCGACATCTATATTCTCATATTTGTCGGTTAGTTCTTCCAGCATTTTATCGGCTTCTTCTTCGGTTATATCGGATCCATAGAAAATAGTTATTATCTCACTCTCATCTGTCACCATTTTTTCCATAAGTTCTATAGATACCTGTGCAACATCCTGCCCAACAGACTCTATTTCATCGTCATAGATCCCTAAAATATCACCTTTGTGAATCTTCAGGGTGTTATAATCCGTATCCCTAACGGCGTAAGTGACCTGGCCCGTTTTAACTGTTTGTATAGACTCCGTCATTACCTTTTCATTGGATTCCGGGGTAGATTCAAAATCAAATGATAGCAAGGCTGTCAATCCTTGAGGGATAGATCTTGAGGGGATCACAACAACATCCTTATCTGAAATTTCCTTGGCCTGGTTGGCAGACATAAAAACATTACTATTGTTAGGTAATATAATTATTGTTTCAGCATCGATATTTTTAATAGCACTTACAAAGTCTTCTGTACTTGGATTCATGGTTTGACCACCCTCTATTACACGGACAGAGGTAAAATCTTCAAATATTCTGATTAAACCCTCCCCTGCTGTAACCACAATAATACCATACTTATCCTTTTCCTTATCCTCTTCCGGATCAGATTTTTCGTCAACTTTTTCTTCATCCCGTTCGAATATTTCATGTCTGTGTTGTAATCTCATATTATCTATCTTTATATCACTTAACTGTCCTGTTTTAAGGGCACGTTCTATTATGGTGCCGGGATGATTAGTATGTATATGAACTTTTACGATACTGTTGTTTCCGACAACTAACATAGAATCCCCATATTTTTCTATAGTTTTTTTAAATTTATCCATGTTTATGCTGTCAGTATGAATCACAAATTCTGTACAGTACCCGAATTCAATTTCACCATCAATCTTCCCAACTGCGTAGTCGAGAACAAGCTGTTTGC
>CAYOQX010000189.1:0-3226 GCA_964406195.1 uncultured Alkaliphilus sp.
TTCACCTAAATTTGGGGAGATAGGCGCAACAAAAGGGCGGCTATATGAGAGTTGTAGGCAATTCGCAGATGTGCGATTTGGGTACAGGGAGAAGCCGAAAGCCGAAAGTGGAGGCGATATGATAAGTTAAAATAACATGAATCAGTTCTTTAAAAAAATCACATTCGTAGCTGTTTTGATAATAGCAGTAACAAGTGTTGTGTTGGGACAAACCCAACAACAAACAAATCTTCCGAAGGGTGCTAAACTAAAAACAATTAAGTATAAAAATTTTGACTATGCCATTGTCGGCTATGTTGCTGACAAAAAATTTGTTGAAGGGCAGAAGTTGGTATTTCTAAAAACAAAAGAAAAATCAGGAGTAATACCATTGATGTATGTTGCAATCCCTTACAATAAAACGGTCTTAACAGATACCATAACAAGTGGAATGTATGTCGTCAAAGATGGAATCTCATATTTGGAATATAGTATAGTTGAGCAAAGGAAAGGTTCTACGACCAAAGGCTTATATAAGATTTCTAATAGCGAAAATTCCAATACTTTAACTGCAATTAAAGCAGATGCGAGCAATTTAAAAATAGAACCTGCCGATATTTATTTTTATCAAGGGTACTACAATAATTACCCAATGAATAATATTCCTGTAACCTTACAAAAACAATCTGAAAACTACATATTAACAATGGAATTTAATGACAGAGCATTAGAGACCAGTGTTAGTCCTGATGATATAAAGAAATATGGTTTTTTGAGATTTGATGATTTGATAAAACATTCTCAAAACGTAACGTTGAATTTTAAGAATGGAAATATTTTCATTGGTGTTGTTGAAAAGAGCAATGACAAATACACCGCAAAACAAGGCGAATATCATTTTTCAACAGGAGAAACTTATGAAGGTGCTTTGGGGCGTGAAAATTTGATTTATCGTAATGGAAGAATTTTTGTTCCAGATAAAGGAGAAACAACATTTACCGATGGAAGTACAGCCAATGGCGATTGGTTGAAACAATACAATTTTACCGATAATGAATGGAAACAAATTTATGACAACAGCAAATCTTTAACCGAAATACGAGATAATGCAATACGAGTAAATGATGAAAAGCAGATAAAACTACGAGAAGAAAAAATAGCCCAAGAACGAGCCGAACAGGAAAAGCGAATTAAAGAACAGCAACGAAAACAAGAATATATCTCGAAATACGGAGAATATTTTGGAATGCTTATCAGTAAGGGAGAACTTGACACTGGTATGAGCCAAGCAATGGTAAACGAAGTTTGGAACAAGGATTTTTTTGTTATAAGCAAATCCATACGAAGTGGCAAAACAGTTGAAATATGGGAATTTAGTAAAGACAAAATGCAAATGGCTATATTGAATGAGGGAGCAAAAAATAAAGATAGCGGAGGAGGTGAGGCAGCACTTACAGCCATATTTTTAATGGGACTTTCAGAACAGTTAGGAGGTCCGAAAGCACCACAAATGATTATATTTACGAATAATAAATTGACGGATATTTATAGATAAAATTATGGGAGTCGCAAACAAACAACACGTCATTGATATTTTGACGAATATTTACAATTTGAATATCACAAAGCCTTGTTTTAACGAGCGATATTTGCACCATTATTTTACTGAGAAAATGCAGAAAAAATATCCGATATGCTATGACAATTTATTGCATAGTAAACTACACCCAGAATGGGCAACTTCGGGCAAGTACAAGAAAAGTGAAAAAGAGTATCTGATTGACGAAAAAGGCACTTGTGGATTTATTGATTTTGCAATAGGTGATTATGAAAATCCTGATTTGTGCATAGAGTTTAAGCACAATAAAAGTTGGAATTTTCAATCTATCGTGTTTGATTTTATGAAATTAATGGATAGCAATAACAAAATGAAATCAGCAATCTCTTTTTCAGTCATTTATCGAGAAAATGAATTGTCAACCCGATTAACATTAAACAAAATAAATGAAACAATAACGGAATTCACGAAACGACTTGGCAATAAATTAGATAAAAAAAGACCTTTTTTGTTCTGGATAATTGAGATTGCACCAAATAGTAGTACAAATCTAAGACGGTCTTGGTCTTGTAACAATCTTGATGATAAATTTAAGTTAGTGGAAAAACTAATCGAATAGAATGATTAAAACTGCATACAACAAGCGGTTTGGCACAAGGCGGGGTGTATGCCCGCAGAAAGTCCGACAGGACTTTCAAGCGTTCACACCCGCGCTAACATTCGTGTTCCCCCGCCCTGCGCCAAGCCGCCGACCGTTATAGCTCATTTTAAGACGACAGACAACTAAACGAAAATGAAAAGGGGAAGCCGAAAACCTGACAGAGTAGGCAGACAAATTAAATTCAAAACAATGGGAAAAGGTGGAAAAATCGTAGTATTCATTATTGTTGCATTTGTACTTGTACTAGTGGCAACTGTAATGAAAGAAGCAGGTGCAGGAGCAGTAATGTCAGTTGCAGGTATTGCAATTTTTATTCTGTATCAAGCAATGTTCAAAAAGAGTAAGCCAGAAGAAAACCAAAGTGAAGACAATGACATAACGTTGAAAAAATAATGTTTCCAAACTATTATCAACGATTAGGTTTATCAAGACACGCCACAAAGGACGAAATAAAGAAAGCCTACAGAAAACTTGCTTTAGAATTTCATCCTGACAGGAATAAAAGTCCTGATGCTCACGAAAAATTCATTGCCATAAATGAAGCATACTTGATATTGTATGACGATGAAGCACGTCAAAAATATGACATTGAGTATGACTTTCATTTTGGCAAAAAAGCTGATTTCAAACAAGAACAAGAAGAAAAGGAAGAGTTTAAGAAAAAACGTTACGAAGAAAGTTTCGAAGATTCAGACTTAAATGATTGGTCGACTAAAGCAAGAAATCAAGGGGCAGAATATGCAAAAATGGCTTTTGATGACTTTTCAAAATTGGTTATCGGTTTTGTGAAAGAAACAGGATTCCAATTAGGAAACACGTTATTGGTGTTTTTTGGAATTGTCTTGACAATGGGTGGATGTGGAAATCTTGTAATTGGACTATCGACCAGTGGAGAGATTGGAAACCCTGTTGTAGGACTGATACTTTTGCCAATTGGAATTTTGCTTTGGAGAGCAGCAAACAAGAATTGGGAAAGCCACGACTAATAAGAAAAACGAGCTATAACAGGCGTTTGGCTCAATGGCGGG
>CAYOQX010000190.1:0-2747 GCA_964406195.1 uncultured Alkaliphilus sp.
ATTGGTTATACCTCTTGCCTCTAGGTTTTCTACAATTTGTTCATTAGGTCCTACAGTTGTTTCAATTCTGCCAAGGTTAATAAACACATTTCCTTTATCTTTTCTAAGTACTGTACCAGTAATTATGTCATATTCTAATTCCTTTAATTCCAATTTAAAAAGAATATTTACTCTACCTTCTGAATTTCCTTCGTAATAATTAACAACTTTATATTCTAAAGCACTGCAGTCAATTACCTTTTTATATTTCTGCACTATAAATAAAGGGTCATAACCGAATCCGTCCTCACCCTTCGGTTCAAGCCCGATTATGCCCTGACACTCACCCCTCAAGACAATTGTATTCCCATCGGGAAATACTGCTGCTATGCAACATATAAATCGTGCCGTCCTATCATGCAGGGGAACACCTTCCAGCAACTTAAGCAGTTTTTTATTATTTTGGTCATCCGTTGCATTTTCTCCCGCAAACCTGGCTGAATATATGCCGGGCTGATTATCCAGCATATCGACTTCCAGACCCGAATCGTCTGCAACCGTAAGTTTTCCGGTCCTTTCCATAACCGTCCTTGCCTTAGTCAGGGCATTCTCCTCAAAAGTACTGCCGTCTTCCATTATTTCCAACCCCTGCAGCCCTATATCACCCATCGATAGGACCTCAGAGCAAAAATTTCCTAAAATCTCTTCCATTTCCCTTAATTTTTGTTTGTTTTCCGTTGCAACTATAATCTGATTAAGGGTCTTGGTTTCTTTGGTATCTTTCAATTTTTTCTCCTCCTACTGATACTGAATCAAAAGCATCCCCGCCGTCCTTTGATGTGTATTTATTTTCTAATGTATATTCGAATATATCGGCAAATTTAAACTCACATCAGGATTCAATTCTATCTCCTTGCCGCCGGATAAAATACGAACCTGAGAAATTGAAGGCTCTATTTCTTTCAGTGTAAAACCCAATTCATATACCATCGACTGTTGGTGAATTTTATTATCGGGCATATTTTTGATTTCTTCACTGAAATCAATGTATGCAACCCCATCCTTTACATATACATCATTCAGAACCGCACCTTCGGGCAATTCACTATAGAGTCCGGTATCTTCAGGCGCCCCTTCCACCAGCGATATCAGGACATTTTTTATATCCGCCTTCAGTGCGCTGACACCCTTTGTCACAGGAACAAAAAATGAATCTTCTCCGTTGGTTGTGCTTTTATAGTATGCTACAACAGGTATTTCCTCATCTTGTATATCCGAACTTAAATTTATGTTTTCCCTCTCCAAAGGTTTTCTGATTTTTGTTCCGTGGGGCAGTTTTTTCATTTCTTTTCCGTCCACAAGGAGCTGAACCTTATCTACGGCTTCAAATTCCGTCAATGTATACACAAGGGATTGGACAATAGCTCTTTCATCCGCTTCGGTGTTATAGGATAATATGTTTTCGTTAAAATCCACTCTGGCCAACCCGTCGTCTATAGATATTCCTATTACCTCCGTTCCGGCAGGCAGGACCGGAGACAGCCCTACCAATGCCAGGTCATCCCTAAGACCCGGCTCGTCTATAAGCAGGTTTATAGCGGATTTCCCGATTCCGTCTTTCCAGGGTATCTTTCTCATAACGGGAATAACGAACCCTTTATCATCCTTATAGTAAAGGATTGTTGCCCTCAATCCATCTTCCTCCGATATATCCGCGTCCACCATCATGCTGACATCGGTGTCCTTATCTTCCCCAATAATCCCGCACCCGGTAAGCAATATCAATACAAGTACTATAAATATAACAGCAAACCGCCGCAAAGACTTCATATACATCATCCCCCCAATCATATAATTCCCATACACCTGCCAAAAAGTCCTATATGTAAATTATATTATCGGGGCTTGTTTACTATTCATTATTTCTTTATGTTGGAGAAGTATCCTCCGCGAATTGCTCTTGCATCGGTTACGGTAACAAATGCTTTTTTGTCATGATTGTCTATAATATTATATAATTCGGATAAGTTTTTTCTCTGAAGTGTTACATTCAAAAGTTGTCTTATACCTCTTCTTCCATGTCCCTCTACCACAGTTACCCCAAAACCGTTATCCCTTAATTTGTCAACCAATCCTTTAACCTTATTTTCCGGTATTACCTGAACAATAATATCCCCCAGTGCCATTTTTTCCTCCAGAAAAATACCTGCATAGTTACCTGTGGCATAACCGAGAGCATATGCAAGAATATTCAATGGATTATTCATCGCACTGAGCACCTTCCCTACGGCTAATATATAGACAGCCGATTCGGCAAATCCGATACATGCTGCCACTATACGCTTACCTCGTATGACCATAATCATTCGGATGGTTCCCAAACTTACATCCACCAGCCTTGCTGAAAAAATTAGCAAATAACCCAGAATAGCACTCATGTTCTCCCTCCAAAAATCTGTGTTTAATAATTATACTATACATTAGCTTTTTTAAAATGCAAGTAAGGAACATAGTACACTAATCGGTTTGGCCGTAAAAAAACAATAAGATGGGAATTGTAAAATTACATAATCCCCATCTTATATTTATTCCAAATCTGTCACCTGTATGCTATGTCCGCCGGTATCTGACAATACCCTCAAATATAGATTTTGCAATCTGCCCCCTGTATTTATCCGTTGCAAGTTTTGCTTCATCAGAAGGATTCGACAAAAATCCTGTTTCAACCAGGGCTGCAGGCATAGTTGTATGTTTGAGAACATAATAAT
>CAYOQX010000190.1:2796-3183 GCA_964406195.1 uncultured Alkaliphilus sp.
GGTTTTGCCCCTCTGTCAATCATATTAAGGTCGTTGATTATTTCGGACTGTATGGATTGAGCCAGATTTTTGCTTGCCCGGTCATCGCGTCTGTAAAATGTTTCGATACCACTGACCGAACTGCTTGTATAGGCATTTGCATGAACACTGACAAACAAATCCGCCCCTAACATATTTGCATCATCTACACGGTCCTGCAAGGTCAGTCCCAGGTTATCCACACGTGTTAGATATGTTCTGTAGCCGGCTTCCGTCAGCAAACGATTCAGTTTTAAGGATATGTCCAAGACAATATCCGATTCCTTCATATCAAGTATTGGAGAAACAGCACCCGGGTCTGAACCTCCGTGTCCCGGATCTATAACAATGAACGGTCTATTGTCCCCA
>CAYOQX010000191.1:0-3169 GCA_964406195.1 uncultured Alkaliphilus sp.
CGGGAGTTATCTCCATTATGTCCCCAAGTCCGGTTATTTCAATAGGACCGGTAGTACTATAATTAGATCCGCCGTCACCTAGTTGGCCGGAATAATTATTACCCCAAGCCCAAATACTCCCGTCATTTTTGAGAGCAAAGGCATGTGCTATATTGCTGCTACTCGAAGCAATGTTTTTTACATCAGAAATAATTTCAGTAGGCTTGGCTACATTTGTTTGTTCTTCAAACCCCAGCTCTCCACTCATGTTTCGACCCCAGCCAAATAATGTACCATCGTTTTTCAAAGCAAATGTAAATGTTTCCCCTGCAAAAACATTTTCTACGTCTATTAGATCAAGTGTCTGAACCGGTTTAAATTCAGGTGGGGTCATAAAACTATCAATTTTACCATTACCGAGTTGACCGGACCTGTTGTTCCCCCAACACCAAACAGTGCCATCATTTTTAACTGCTGCCGAATGACAGTAACCGGCTGAAATGATTTTAAAATCACTCAATTGTACAAGTTTAGGTGTGTTTCTGTCTACATCCGTTTCATCACCCAGTTTTCCCCTATAACCTCTCCCCCATGTCCAAACAGAACCGTTCCTGTCTATAGCAAATGTATGAGACTGTCCTACATCTAAAGCCACTATATCTGTTAGGTTTTCAATGTCAGTAGGTATGTTTTTCCCCTTATTTGCACCCATTGGAAGACCCAAACCCAGTTGTCCAAATTCATTGCTTCCAAATGTTGCAACAGTTCCATTATCATATAAAATTACACTATAACCAACACCGGCATGTACAGATTTTACAGTCCTTTCAGATTGTGCCGAATCTGTTTCAACCACATTGGAAGTAGGTGTCTGTGCTGTAAAAGATTGTGGTTCTTCAGCAAAACATGTAATGTTGATATTCATTGTAATAAACAGTATCGTGAACAAAATCACAAGAAATCTTTTGGTTCTTCTAAACATGTTTTTCCCCCTTTTCCCCCTCTTTCCCTTTTTCCCTTTTCTTTCTCCTGTATTGTGTAGATATAAATCCAAATACCCCTATTTGAAAACGTCAAAATAATTTATGCACTGTCACATTTCATGTTTTTCAGTTAAAATAGAATAAAATTATGTTCCACAAAAGATAAATAGTTACCTAAATATAATAGGATTACAGTCTGTTTCATTTGTAAGCTCATCAACCATGAATATTTTTATTACATCACCGGGTTCAATATTAAATCCTGCCTCGGCACTCATCCACTCTGCATCGGAATCAGCCTTTATAGAATTCAGGCTCCGTTGCATATTGTCCCTTAGGTGAGTAAATACTACCTCAAGTTCACCTAGTTTATCTTCTAAAGCCTTTACTGTTACACCAAAGTGTTTAAATCCTGTTACATCTTGTTTTAATGTCAGCATTATTCCGGTTTCTGTCTCCTCTATTTCATAGTCATCGCTGTCCTTAACATTCAGTTCATATTTTTGTACAGGTTCATCTTCTTCTATTTCTATTTCAAGCCTATGAATCAATTTAGCGAACATACTATAGTTAATATCACCTGGAGCCTTTTGGCCGACGAATAGTCTGATAGTATCTGACTTATCAATCATGTCCCAAGGTGGTAGCTGATCACTATCTTCCGCATATGATTTTAAAGCAAGCATAGGTCCAACCTTAACTGCACCTTCTTCTTTGTTGTCTTCATAGATGTTCGGATAATAATAACGCTCCTCGTCTAAAAGTTCATCTCCCGGTATAAATGTTGCATATCCATCAGTAGAAATAAAATTGAATCCGGTAATACTGTCGATATCAATTTTCACATCATCCAAAAGATCGCTTAGGTATACACCTTCCGCTGCGGCCAATCGATAATAGCCTCCGGAATTTCTGGCTGAATAATGCTGTCGCTTAACATCTTCCCATTCGCTTAAGTCATATTCTATGGTATCAATCACAGCACCATCCTTTTTGACAACTATAGTTAATGGGATAAATGCTATTTCCAGTCTATCGATAGCACTATTCAAAATATCTAATGCATTATCAATCATTTCCTGGGTCGTTTCCTCATCCCCCAACACTTCTTGTGCATCAGCCAGAGCTATTGCAAAGGCTTCCCAACTTTCTTCCGTATAATCATCTTCTTTTAATTCAATTACCTCATCTACTTTGGATTGTAGGGCTGTTTTGTCTACTTCAGTTTCCGGTTCGCATTCCTCAACCCCTATTTTAGCTATGCGACTGATAAATAATGAATTGTTTGCATCATTTTCATCTGTTTGGCCGATAAACAATTTATAATTACAATCAACCATACCTTCAAAATCGGGCTCTGTCCCTTCCTCCCGCTTGATTTCTTTGTATGCTATTATTGGTTCTACCGGAATCTTTTCACCATCAGAAAGTATACAGTACCTTTCGGCCTCTATTTCCGCCTTTGTTAATGTAAGCACAGGTTCCGTACCAGAGCCATCAATTTCATAAATGTTTAACTTGTAATATTCGGGCCAGTCATCGTACTGTTCCATTTCTTCCCTTAGTTCATCAAGGAAATATGAGAGCCTAACCCCTTCTACAGAATACCAAGACTTTGTTCCCTTTCTATTCAAAGCGGAATACATCTTTCTTACCCTCGGCGCATCGTGGTCGGTAGGTGGCCAGGATTCGTCCATATCTAATCCTGTCAAACCTCTCAACATATGATAGTCGGATATCCAACCATATTCAGAATCGTCACCAATTTCTATCGACATACTCACTCTTGTTTTAATTGATAATTCCGGACCGTTTGTGCTTTCATTATAAGCCTCGTCTACAGCACTTATTTTAAATATGTATTCGGTATCTCTTTCTAATTTATCAACTACATATGTAGTTGTGTCTGAATCGACCTCATCCACTAATTCTCCGTCTTTATAGATTTTAAATCCTGTTACTCCTACATTGTCTGTTACATCATCTTTATTCCAACTTATAGTTATGCTTATTTCGCCTACCAAATCTGCATTTATTCTTGCATCCTCATTCCAAATTGGTGGTTCTGTGTCATCAGATTGTTCTGCTTCTATGATTTCAACCGGTAAATTTGTGCTTTCATTTGTTCCATCGCCAAGTTGACCCGAGGAATTATCACCCCAAGCCCATGCAGTTCCATTGCTATCCAAGGCAATTGTGTGATTTTC
>CAYOQX010000192.1:0-3149 GCA_964406195.1 uncultured Alkaliphilus sp.
CATTTATAGTTGGTATTTTAGTAAAACAGTTCCTGGGCATTGATGTTTAGGGGGATGGATTAGGTCCTCTTCCCAGATAAGGATCTGTCCAATATTTGGTGAACAAAGGGCTGAGCTATTGATATAATGGGGCTTAGAACACAATAGCTCATAATTAGTGATGACGAAATAAGGAGGCTTGCACTATGCACCACAATATTCAAACGACAAAACCACAGCAGTTCATCAATATAACAAATAAAGTTGTCGACGAGGTCAAAAACAGCAATGTACGTGACGGTATCGCAGTCATATATGTACCCCATACAACAGCCGGAGTCACAATAAACGAAAATGCTGACCCGGATGTTGTGCAAGACATGATTTCAGCACTGAACAAAACGTATCCTGTTCATGGAGAATACCTCCACTTTGAAGGAAATTCTCATGCCCATATAAAGGCTTCTCTGATGGGTTCCTCCTGCACCGTGATAATCCAGGATGGAAAGCTGTTACTAGGTACCTGGCAGGGAATCTACTTTTGTGAATTTGACGGACCCAGAAACAGAGAGTTCTATGTAAAGATAATTGGATCGTCCTAATATTTTAAATGCTACCGGTCATGCCAACTTCTATAAGTTTATAATAAAACAGTCGTCAAACGATTATCGCCAAAGTATGCGATGATGAACTTAGCAGTTCCTTTTTTGAAGATTTATAATATAATTGCCACTTCAATGATATCGGGAAGAGATATTTTGCCGATCAAAACAAAATCATGAAAGCTAAGGTACAAATCGGAACCATAGCTATGGATTCCTGGACAAGCAAGGTTTTAGTGAAAGGGGATATTTTCAGTATGCTTAATAACTGATTAATTCTAAGTTGTGAGATTGTGCATACGATATATATGGGGGCCTTGTATATGGTTAGTCAATAGATAGCATGAACAGATAACCAGGTCAAATAAACAAATATACCCGTCGGTAAGGATGCAGTTACAAATCTACTGGTAACCCAAGAGTAGTGGCAGAAAGAAGACAAAAAATTGATTAGCCTTAATTAGTAATCATTATAACTGTCACCAATCAAGTTTCACAAATAAGGGAGAAGGATATAATGATTGTAACTTTGGTCGTTGATACTTTTGGGATAAACAATAACGGAACAACCATTTCCGCCATGCGCTTTGCAGAATCGCTGACTGAGCGGGGGCATACGGTCCGTGTCGTTGCGTGTGGGGATCCAACTCATAGTGGAATAGACCCTGAATACGGCTATGAGTTGTATTATGTCCCGGAGCTTGTTATACCGATTATCAGTTGGGTAGCCCGTAAGCATAACACTTTATTTGCAAAACCAATCAAGGCTGTGCTGGAAAAAGCAATTATGGGGGCGGATATAGTACATATATACCAGCCCTGGCCTCTGGGATGTGCTGCCGAAAGGATAGCAAGAAGATTAGGTATTCCATCTATTGCGTCGTTTCACGTTCAACCGGAAAACATAACTTATAATATAGGGCTTGGGTGGTTTCCTCTTGCCGCCCATGTTATATATTATTTAATGTATTCAATTTTTTACCGGCGTTTTTCGCATATACACTGCCCTTCGAAATTCATTGCTGCTCAGCTCCGCTGTCATGGTTACAGTGCCCATCTCCATGTTATATCAAACGGTGTTGATCCGGATTTTTGTCCTGGCCCTATCAGGAAAAAAGGCACAAATACTTTATTTAATGTGCTAATGATAGGAAGACTGTCTGCAGAAAAAAGACAGGACGTTTTAATTAAAGCAGTCCAACAATCACGCAATGCTAATCGTATTCAACTATATTTTGCCGGTCAAGGTCCAAAGGAAAGACGACTCCGCAGAATGGGGAAAAAGCTTCCGAACCCTCCCATTTTTGGACATTATAATAAAAAAGAGCTGATTGAGTTAATACGAAGCTGTCATCTGTATGTACACGCCTCGGACGTAGAAATTGAGGGCATATCATGTATAGAGGCTTTTGCCTGTGGGTTGGTCCCAATTATTTCGGACAGCAAGCGAAGCGCAACAAGACAGTTTGCACTAGGTCCGATGAACCTGTTCAGAGCGGGTAATGCGTCACATTTAGCTGAGAGAATAGATGCTTGGATTGAGAATCCCCAAGGATTAATCGAGGTCGGAAATATGTATTCCCAGCATGCTAAAGAGTATTTGCTTGAACGTAGTATTAAACAAATTGAAAAGGTATATAGATTAGCTGGCAACGAAAAAAAGCCTGCAAAATCGTATCTTTGGAGAGTTACACACCGTTTTTTTTCAAACATGTTTTACTATTTCATAGCGATTCCCATTCTCTTTATATGGACTCGTGTAGTATTAGGTGTTAAGTATGTTGGTGAAAAGCGATTACGTAAACTGGATGGTGCAATAACAGTATGCAATCACGTTCATTTGCTTGATTGTGCCCTTGTAGGACTTGCATTTTTTCCACGCAAACTTATTTTTCCCACGCTAAAGAAAAATGTTGAATCTTTATGGCCTGGAAAAATTGTTAAATTGCTTGGTGGTGTTGCCATACCAGGGAGTATTACTGAGCTAAAGCGGTTTTTGGCTGAGATGGAGTATCTCCTTTTGAAAGGACGAATTGTGCATTTTTTTCCTGAAGGGGAGCTAAAACCATATGATGCAGGCTTGCGCGCCTTCAAAAGGGGAGCATTTCATCTTGCCGCACAAGCACGTGTACCTATCGTACCCATATCCATAACATTCGAGCAACCAAAAGGTATTGCCAAACTATATCGAAGAAAACCTACCATGGTTGTTCATATTGGGCAACCAGTTCTACCAGTTTCAGCGGACTCGAAAACGGATCTACGTATCCGTACTGAGATCATTCAGAGGCAGATGAATGATGTTATAGGAAACGTAGCATCTAATTAGCAGATCGTACTATACCCTCGATATGTCTTCCTGGAAATATATCGGGGGCATATTGTTTGTACAAATTAAGCCAAAACACGTAAAGCAAAGTAAAAGGATCCATTTATGTATGGAATTGACCCTGATTATTTCAGCTGTTATAATTTTTCTATATGCTGTTAAGTTATTGAAGATATAGAATAAACCTTGCGTAATCCCGTTGAGGTGTTTAGAAAACTTAAATATCAAATTAGGTGAAG
>CAYOQX010000193.1:0-3148 GCA_964406195.1 uncultured Alkaliphilus sp.
TGCAAATATACTGCCAGTACCGATGATGAATATTCTAAATGGCGGTGCCCATGCGGATAATAATTTGGACATCCAGGAATTTATGATTATTCCTACAGGAGCCGCCAATTTTTCTACCGGTTTGAGAATGTGCGTTGAAATCTATCACAGTCTGAAGTCCGTTCTCAAGGAAAAGGGCTTATCTACAGGTATAGGTGATGAGGGTGGGTTTGCCCCGAACCTGGGTTCAAATGAAGAAGCCCTGCAGGCGATGGTCAAAGCTATCAAGAACGCGGGGTACAAACCGGGAGAGGAAATAAAACTGGCTCTTGATGTGGCTGCAACGGAATTGTATGATGAAAACAAAAAAACATACAATTTACCCGGCGAAGGTGTCACAAAGACGGTAGACGAAATGATTGATTTTTATGAAGAAATGGTCAATAAATATCCTGTTATTTCTATAGAGGACGGATTAAGCGAAGATGATTGGGACGGATGGTGTCTGATGACCGAAAGACTGGGCGGACAAATCCAGATAGTAGGGGATGATTTATTCGCGACAAACACTGAACGATTTAGAAAAGGTATTCAAAAAGGTACAGCCAATTCTATCTTAATAAAATTAAATCAGATAGGCACAATAACAGAAACATTAGATGCTATCGAAATGGCAAAAAAGGCCGGCTATACAGCAGTTATATCGCATCGTTCCGGGGAAAGTGAAGATTCTACAATATCAGACTTTGCTGTTGCGGTAAACGCAGGCCAAATCAAGACGGGGGCACCGGCCCGTACGGATAGAGTTGCAAAATATAACCAGTTATTAAGAATTGAGGATGTACTCGGTTCAACCGCCCAATATTTGGGGGAAAATGTGTTTTATAATTTGAAAATAGATTAGAATTATGTAAAGATTGTGCTAATTCAGTACAAACTTATTTTGTAAATTAAGTTAGGCGGCAGGTCGAAGGGCCTAATTGATTTTGCCGGCTTACCATGTTACAATATGAATGTTAATCACTTAATTATAATCACGGGAGGTGTATCAATTGAAAATGTTCCTGATGGTTGTACAGGTTATAGTATGTATCATACTTATAGTAAGTATATTGCTACAATCAGATAAGGGGGAAGGACTCTCAAGTGCAATTTCCGGAGGCGGTGCCCAATTGTGGGCTAAGCAGGATAGAGGTTTCGATGCTTTGTTAAGCAAAGTTACAAAGGTAGCTGCATTTTTGTTTATGGCCATTGCTATTATTTTGATTGCAATTCAATAATAAGCAGAGTATAAAAGAGGGTACTAAGTAAATAAACGGAAGAGGGATTTTTTTGTCAATCAGGGAAAAAATTTTAGATTTTATGCGTAAAAACGCATACAACCCGATGTTGGAGGAGGAGCTTGCAAACGCTTTTGATATAGATAAAAATCAAAGAACTCTGTTTTCCGACCTGTTGAATGATATGGTTAAAACAGGTCTTATCATTCAAACAAGGAAAAAGAGGTATGGGGTCCCCGAGCGTATGAATTTAATTGTGGGAAAACTGCAAATGCATCAGAAAGGTTATGGATTTGTAGTTTCAGACACACCGGGGGTATCCGATGTGTTTATTCCCGCAAACCTAACAAATGGTGCTATGAACGATGACAAAGTTATAGCAAGAAAAAGTATAGAATATGAAGACCTTCATATGAAGACCGAAGGGGAAATAATCAGGATACTGGAAAGGGCTAATACCGAGGTTATCGGCGTATATGAGGACAGTAGAAATTTCGGTTTTGTAGTACCTGATGACCCCAGGATAACTACAGATATTTTTATTCCCAAGGGTGGAATAAATAAGGCCAAAGAAGGGCAAAAAGTGGTTTGTAGGATTACAAAATGGCCCAGGGCTAGAAGAAGTCCTGAAGGAAGAATTACCGAGATAATCGGATATAAGGGTGAAACAGGTGTAGATATTCTTTCTATAATGAAAAAATATGGCCTGACCCCTGATTTTCCCCAAAAAGTAGAAGCGGAAGTTGCCAAAATTCCGGACCAAGTAAGTGAACAGGAAAAGGCAAACAGAAAAGATCTGAGGGATATGAATATTGTAACAATAGACGGGGCGGATGCCAAAGATTTGGATGATGCAATATCTATAGAAAAATTGGCTAACGGTAATTATAGTCTGGGGGTACATATTGCGGATGTGACACATTATGTCAGAGAGGGTACGGCTCTGGACGAAGAGGCATTAGAGAGAGGGACAAGTGTTTATCTGGTAGACAGGGTTGTACCTATGTTACCTCGCAAACTATCGAATGGAATTTGCAGTCTTAATCCCGGGGTGGACAGGCTGGCCTTATCCATATTTATGGAAATAGATAATACGGGTGAGGTTATTAACCATAAAATTGCAGAGAGTGTTATTAATGTAAAAGAAAGAATGGTATATGATGATGTTTCCAATATCCTGGAGAACAATGATCCAAATCTCAGGGACAGATATTCATATTTACTAAATGATTTTAAAATAATGAAGGAGCTTTGTTTAATACTGAGAAAACGCAGGGAAAACAGGGGATCAATAAATTTTGATTTCCCGGAGGTCAAAGTAATCCTGGACGAGAATGGCAAGCCCATGGAAATTATGAAATATGAAAGGCGCATCGCCGATTGTATAATAGAAGAATTTATGCTGGTTTGTAACGAAACCATTGCGGAACATTTTTATTGGCGAGAAATCCCCTTTGTGTATAGGGTTCATGAATATCCAAGTTTGGAAAAACTTGAAGAATTTAATGAATTTATTTATAATTTCGGGTATCATTTGAAAGGATTGAACGGTGAAATACATCCTAAGGCCTTGCAAGATTTGTTAAAAGAGGTGGAAGGCACAAAAGAAGAAAGGTTAATAAACACCTTAATGTTGAGGTCCCTTAAAAAGGCTGAATATGCCAGTGAAAACCTGGGACATTTTGGGTTAGCTGCAAAACACTACTGTCACTTCACATCACCAATTAGGAGATATCCTGATCTTGAAATACATCGTATTATAAAAGAGGCCATTAACGGGAAGTTGCATGACAAGAGGATAGGATGGCTGAAAACAATAATGTCTGATATTGCAGAACAATCTTCGATTAGAGAACGGGTTGCAGAAGAAGCCGAAAGGGAAACGGAAG
>CAYOQX010000194.1:0-2788 GCA_964406195.1 uncultured Alkaliphilus sp.
CCCACATTCTTACCACGATTTTGATAATATCTTACTACCTGTTCAATGTTTTTAAGCGCACCCTCAACAATTTTTTTAGCCAAATCAAGCCTTTTCTCAAAATCCAAATAATATTCGGCTTGTTTAAGTATCATATAGCCGGAATTGAGATGTTCTCTAGGATAATAAGTGCCTGCATAATAACCATACCTGTTAAAAAAATGCAAAACAATTTCACTTTGCGTGAGAAATTCAAGAAATCTTTTATTTACATTAACCTCGCCAAAGACATATATTTGGCTAGTATTCTCAACAGGAACATACTTTTTTCCATCTTCATTTTCAAAATATATGGTATTATCTTTCCGTTTTAAGTTCCCGTCAGAAAAAATATAAATTGGTTTTTTCATGAAAAACAAAACTCCCTATGGCCACAATTTTTGCAATAGTTAATCTTTTTAAAAGCCGGCGGCTTTTCTTGTGAGATAACATTTTGAATTTCGCTTAACATTTCCTCCAACTCTTTTACTAATTTATCCGTCAGTTCAACTGCCACTCTTTTTCGTTCCTGCGGGAAAAACAATATTCCTTTACTTTCTAAACCTTTTTGCCTTAACCTATAAAGATAAAAACCCAGCTGCATCTTCGCACTCTTTGCAGCCTTGGAGCTTTTTTTCACCTCTCCGACAAGCAGCTCACCACCCGAGGAGCGAACCAAATCAATGGCTATATTTTCAAAACGAATCTTTTTTTTATCGCGTTGATAACTTTTTTTGTCAATTAAGCGACCCAGCTCTATATATTTATGTTCTTGATCGGGAATTATTTGATGAGCCATAAGCCATGTTTGCCTAGGGCAAATTGTAAAGCTTTGAACAAGTGTGCCGGTAATCGATTTGTAATCTACCATATAGACAACACTCCCACCGGTTTAAAACCGGTTGTTCCGTTATAATATTCCTTAAGGCTGCTGCTATTAACATAACGATAACCGGCCACTTCAGGCGGTAAATTATCAATGGCGAGAGGTATGGAAACTATGAATTTATAAAAATCAGCTTTGATCTCATCAAAAGCTAGACGGCGTTCGAACAAATTGTGTATCTTTTTGACACAAAGATATTTCTTCCACACTTTCTGTGCTTCCTCGTTGATTTCAATGAAAACGTCCATCTTAGGATAATCTTCAGAGATTAATCTAAAATCATCAATACATGTTGTTTCATCTACACTGTCGTATTTCATTTTACTTACCGCCTCAAGCAAAAGGCGAGAGGCGTCACTCGATTTTTTTTCTTGTACTTGCATATAATAGTCATTTATAATCTCCAAAAATTCACTTTCGCGGATTTCCCCTTTTTTTAGCAGAATGTTCTTTGTAATCTCGAGCAGAACTATATCGTAAATATAATGCGCATATAATCTATTTTCATCTTTCAGAGAAATTATTATTATTTTCCCTTTTTCCCCCTCGCCACTCCAATTCCGATTACATCTTCCAGCAGCTTGGTTAATTGCATCCAAAGGAGCAAGATCCCTGTAAACCACATCAAAATCTATATCCACCCCTGCCTCTACCAGCTGGGTGGAAACAGCAAATTTGACCTTACCCGTTCTCATTTCATTGATTCTTTTCAGCCTTTCAAATGGTGTGACATGGGTAGAAAGAAACGCCGCTTCCTCCCCAGTCTTATCTGTAAAACGCTCGAAAAATAATTTTGCAGAATTGATAGTATTTAAAATGAAAAGATAACTTTTTCCATCTTCCAAGGCCAAACAATCCACAAATTCTTCAATAGTTTGCTCCTTGTCTAATTTAGCTTCCATTACAACTCGATCCATCTTCTCAAAATAATAATCCCGATCAACCAGCGGCTGCACTTCCTGTCTCCCAAAAATTAAGGGCTCTGTAGCCGTAACAAATACCAAATAAGAATTTAGTTCCTGTGTTACCAACTGAAAGATATTTTTAATCAGCAGCCAATACTTACTGGGAATGGACTGGACCTCATCAAGAATGATTATGCTTCCGGATAAGCGGTGAAATTTTCTTAAGCTTTTATTTCTTCCGGAAATAAGTGTGTGAAAAAGCTGTACAAAAGTGGTGATAATTATCTCCGAATTCCAACCTTCAATCAATATTTTTGCCTGAGACGGTTCAAATTCGTTCCCATCCTCCCTATAATATACTTCTGCTAAATGATGATGTTTTAAAAGTAAATTGGTATCAGTCTTTAAACCAGTGCATGTTAACACTTTTTCTATTTCATCAGCATTTTGATCAATAACGCTTAAAAAAGGGAGGGCATAAATTATTCTAGGACAAAAGTTTCGCTTTTGACGGATAGATTTTCTTAAATTAAAGGCAAAGGCAAAAGAAGTAAGAGTTTTTCCAAGACCGGTTGGCAAATTAATAGATAACACCCGGTTTTCCAAATCAACCGGCTGCTTAATAACCTCTTGATAGGCTTTTTCGCGAATATTATTAATTTTTGTGGGTTTGAAGTTCAAAATTGTTTTATATTTATCTATAACACTTGCACCAAAATCCAGTTCTTTTCTCGACACATATTCCCCCAGCACTACCTCGCTTTTATCTGCATCAATTAAAAGAGAAAATAAAAAATTGGCAGTCAAATAATAACTAAGGTTTTTAGCTCTGCCCAAACGGCGCAATCCTGGCCTGTGCTTTTTCAAATCATCTTTTACAGAAGCAACCCATTCCATCAACAAAGGTTTGCAAATGACCTGAATCAAGCCTGCATTTTGTAAATGCACGTTTAACGCCGCCAGCTTTTTTTCTTCAATA
>CAYOQX010000194.1:2798-3148 GCA_964406195.1 uncultured Alkaliphilus sp.
CTTGCTTGGCTAGAAGTTTTGCATTTTTTGAGGAAATAAATATTTCATCTACCGCGTGGCCTAAATTGCCATGATGCCGCCGCACAATTAAGAAAGCAAGGAAGGACAAAAATGCCCTTTCTTCGCCGTCTTCAACTTCATTTGCTAATTGACAGTTCGCCGCATAATAAGCAGACACCGCAGAAAGAAGTCCGTGACGTGTTTCAGGTTTTTGCCTTAATTCCTTTTTTTCTTTTTTTGAGCCCAAAAGATACGTTTGAAAATACGACGTAGCTTTGCCCAAATCATGGCAAAGGCCGCTTACCAGCAAAACTTTTTTAAGCGCTTCTTTCCGAAAATCAGCAATTTTG
>CAYOQX010000195.1:0-3145 GCA_964406195.1 uncultured Alkaliphilus sp.
GCTATAAGATATCAAATGTAGCAGCTGTGGATATGTTTCCAAGAACATGCCATGTGGAGACGGTAGTCTTGATGTCAAGAAAATAAAATCAAGTGCCTGAAAGCGGCGTATTTCCGGGCTTTTTCGGAGGTTTGGATTTGAAGCCTGACTTCTGAAAAAGCTCGGTTGTTTTATATGGAAACATATCTACTGCAAAAATGTGTGTTAGGTTGTAACCTCGGATTAGATAACGCAAATTGAGTGTGTAGATTAGATGTCAGGTATTTTTGAGTAAGAGCTGAAAACTGGCAACAAATCCGGCAACTCGATACTAAGGGCATTTTCGGACAGTGAAATAGATGTTATGGAAGGAGAGGTAATTGTGGAATGTTGCTTTGCTTCATACGATGAATTTATAACAGAATATCAGACCTATAGGTTTGATGAGTGCTCCAACTGTAATGGATGTTGTGAGCTTATTGAAACAGATTTAACTTGTACTATCGAAGGTAGGATTTTGCATTTTTCTCCTATTCTTGTATTGCGTTGTAAAAAATGTGGAAATGAGTTCTTGCCTGAACATACGAAACAGATGATTGATGGCGCATATAGAACTGCTGTTAAGGAAAACCAGACTATAGGTGAATTTCATCCTACTGGCTATAAGAAAAAATTTGAATATTGTACTGAGCAAAATTACGATTATGACCATAGGGATTATTACAATATTCCCGGTTTGTGTTACGATGAAGAGCATTCTGTCAAAGGTTTCCTGACCCCAGTATATTTTGAAAAGGAAGCTCTAGTGTTTTTCTTGGCCATGCCAGAATATGAAGTGGAAATATTCTCAGAAAGCTACGGATATATTGCAAAGAAAGATTTTTCAGGACTGTATCAGTATGACTGGAATGTTCCATTTGGATTTAATACTAATGGGAAATTGATAATGTGGCTTGGCGATATCGATGATATGGATGATAAAACAAAAGGGATATTGAAACCATTTAATGTTCCATCAGACCATTTATTGATTGATTCTGAATTCTATCAAGCCCAGATGAAATGCGTATTTAGTGAGCCGATAATCGAAAAAAGAATCTTGATAAACAAAGAAGCATTTATTTCAAACATAAAGAAAAAGCATTCCGTCGATTTATCGCATTTAACCGATGAGTGTCAGGAACATGAGAAAAAGGTTAAGAGACCGGTTGTTTTTACCGAGACTGCAGTTGCAGAAGTTATAAATGCCTACGATAAGATTCTTGTTGAAGGGTTTAACGTTAGCGAGATGAGAAAATTGTATGAACTACTATATGATTCTTCTGAAAGAAATGCTAAATACACATCGTGGCAATCAATTAAGCTGATAGAAGCGATTTTGGTTAAACTTTCATTATCGGTAGATAACATAGATATAGCATCAGTAATGTCTCCATTATATATTCTTCATGATTATAGAATATTATTAGACCACTTGCTTTCAGCGGAAAAGATTTCTGATACAAAGCAGCATATAGTTTCTACACTTGGAGTACAAAGCTTTAATGACCAAGAAGCGATATATAACGAAGAAATTAAAAGACTGAATACGTTATTTAACTACTTAGGGGTTCTATCGAAATAAGAAAATTGTATAAGGAGTGTGACAAAGATGATTTCCGAAGAATTAAAATTGATTGTGGATAAATTCAACGAACAGGGGAAAATGAGTTTTCTTGAAGAAACAACAAAAGAAAAGATATCAGAATTTGAGAAGGAGCGTAGTGTAAAGCTTCCTACAAAATTCAAGGAATGGCTGTTGTTCTCTGATGGTGGAGAATTTTTCTTACCAGCAGGTATTCAGTTATATGGTATTGAGCATAAACCTGTAATTGATGTAGATAACAATAACAGACCTAGTGAAGATTATATCGTCATCGGTGCACTTGCATCAGGAGACCCTATTCTCTGTGAAAAAGCTGGTGAAAAAATCGCTATTTATAATCAGGAAGCCGGAAGAATTGAAGATGATGAAATCTATGATGATTTCACAGCTTTTTTGAATGACCTGTATGATTTGCTTGGCATAGGAGGTTGATTCCATGTCGAGACGAACAGCAGAATCCAATAAAGCGATACTTGCTGCTTGGAATAAGGAACAAGAACTTGTTCAGGAAGGTAAAGGAACAAGAGAGTGGACTCCAAAACAACAGCAAGATATTCTTGAAAAAGGCAAAGCTTATGATGACGATGGCGTTGCATTTCAAGGTCAGCATATGAAGAGCGCTGAAATGTATCCGGAATATCAAGGAGACCCCGGAAACATTCAGTTCCTTACAAGAGCTGAGCATTTAGAGGCTCATAACGGAAACTGGAGAAATCCAACAAACTGGTATTATAATCCAGTAGCTAAAGAAAAATTTGACTTTGGTGATGGCCCATTTATTCCGTGTGAAGTAATCCACTTGCCTGAGCCGATAATGAAGCCAAGCATAACTGTAGAGAAAAAAGAAGAAACATTAACAGAACCGATAGAAAAGGTTAAAACGGAAGAAACGCCTAAAATTAAACCAGAAGCGGAAACAAGAACTATAAAACCGGTAAGTAATCCAAAACTCGATATCAAGCAATCTGGAGGTTTTGGAAATACGGTCAAAAAGGCCTTTAAAGCAGTAGTTGATTTTTCTAATCGTCATCCCGTTCTAACGGGAATAGTTAAGGCGGTGGGTGTAGCTGGATTGGCAGCCGCTGCAGATGTAGTAGCAAACGGTGGACGCTCTAGTTCTGGAGATAGCAGTTCAGGTGATTATAGTTATACACCATCACGGACTGGAAGCGACACTTTTGATGATAGCTATGATGAAATTTTAACTGGTGACGTAGATACAGATACTTCGGCGGAACGTTCATCACCAAAAGAACATACCGTTCGACCTCATGGGCAGCATTATATCAAAAATGGTGAGCGTGTGTGGATAGAGAAAGAGGCATATCCTCGCGGCGGAAAGAAAGATGAATAACTAAAAATAACCCTCTCAACCATCATGGCTGAGAGGGTTTCGTGCGTCCAAGGACATTATCCTTCAATATCAATTTTTAGTCCGGATTTTAGCTCCACTGTGAAATAGTTGCCCCAGACGGTTATCTGCCCCAGCCAGCGTTTTACCAAGGTTTCGTCGAAGGATTC
>CAYOQX010000196.1:0-3089 GCA_964406195.1 uncultured Alkaliphilus sp.
AATAGGTGTGGACCCTGTGAATGGGGAAGCCCTTTCCCGGTAAGATTCTGCAACTTGCCGCCTTTTAGCTACCCATACTGGATGGTCAGGATCCTTCTGTCCTTGTCCGTTCCTTTACCCCCACCGGTGCCTCCTATTTAGCCCGTCTACTGATACTCATTGTTTTCCACTACTATTAATTATTTTTTGTCGCGGTAATCAAATCTTATTAAGGGGTGGACCAGATGTCTCATCAGTTATATACCGACACAACCATAGATCATTTTAAGAGCCCGAGAAATATAGGAAGAATGGACGATGCCGATGGTGTAGGTATGGTCGGTGATCCGGCCTGTGGTGACTTTCTCACCATATATATCAAGGTCGTTAATCAGGTTATTGAAGATGTCAGTTATCTTGTATTCGGCTGCGCTGCCGCTATAGCCTCGGGCAGTATGACTACAGAACTGGCCAAAGGGAAAACAGTGGCAGAGGCGACGAAAATAACGGAAGAGGATATTATCGAACATTTGGGCGGCCTGCCTGAAAATAAAAGGCACTGTTCCAATCTTGGTGCGGGGGCTTTACGGGAGGCCATTGCAGACTATACCCAGAGAAGGGAAATAAAAAACTAAGGGCGGGAAGGTTGTTATTTTATATGTTCAGATTGAGGAGAGGGCCGGGCTTTATGGCGGCTCACTATTCTCATTTTGATACCGAAGAAGAGCAAAATGATACAGGGGTGATTTGCCACCCTCCGAAAAATGGAAAGAGGAGCATGAATATTGCAGCGGGAAAAACTTCAACTCTTTTCACGAAAAATAATTGAACTATCCTCCATAACGGAGATGGATGTGTGTGTAGTTGATGCTGACCTGGTTTGTATAATTGGCACAGGCAGGTATTCGGGGTTAATAAACGACAAGCCCGTTGAAAAAGCCCTTTATGATCGCCTGTTTCAGGGTCGGCGAAAGTATTTGTTGGTCAAGCCCAATGAAGACAAGACCTGCCGGGGCTGTGAATATCTGCATAAGTGTTCTGGTTTAATCCACCTGGCGGTTCCTTTCATGGTGGGGAAGCAAGATAATATGTTATTGATGTTTACTGCCGCAAAGGATCATTATAAAAAGGAGTTATCCCACAATACCACCTTGTATTTACACCTGATAGACTATTTTAGTAAGCAAATCGAAAACGAATGGCAAACAATACGCGATCAAAGTGCGGCTGTGTGCCAGGGTTCTATACAAAGCCTGATTAACCTCATAGATAAAAATGTAGCGATCATCAAAGGGGACAATCTTTTATATATTAACGATAGTTTAAAAGAGCTATTTGATATCAACGGCTCGGAGAACCTTTTTGGGCAACAAGATAGTTTGGACCTTAGTCCAGCCAAAACAAGCGACAAGTGTTTTCAATTAACCGCTGAGGTGGCCGGGGAACAAAAAAATTTTCAGGTGTTTCCGCGGACTATTGACAAAAGCCTGGGTTTGAAGATCATTTTTGTGGAGCCAACTGGTGAAAAAAACATCAGTTATTTTGACACCCATATATTTTATAGTCCCAATATTAGAAAAACTATTGATATCGCCAAGAAAGTTTCCAGTGCTGATTCCACAATTCTCTTAGAGGGGGAAAGCGGCACCGGCAAGGAGGTCTTTGCTGATGGTATTCACCTGGAAGGCAATCGGGCCCAGGCTAACTTTATCAGTGTTAACTGTGCAGCCATACCAGAAACATTATGGGAAAGTGAGTTTTTTGGCTATGCTGATGGGGCCTTCACCGGGGCTAAAAAAGGCGGTAAAGCGGGAAAGTTTGAGGCTGCCGACAGGGGAACACTATTTTTGGATGAAATAGAGGAAATGCCTCTGTCCATGCAGGCCAAGCTGCTGCGGGTATTGGAAACAAAAACAATTATCCCTGTGGGTTCCAACAGGCAGGTGGATGTAGATGTACGAATCATTGCTGCTACCAATAAGGATTTGGCGGAGATGGTCAACAAGGGTCTTTTTAGAAAGGACCTGTTTTATCGGCTCAATGTGGTTAAAATTACTATCCCCCCCTTGCGGGAAAGAAAAGAGGACATTATTCCCCTGGCCAATTATTTTTTAAAGGGTTTTAGTATCAATAACGGGGGCAGGATCGTAGAATTGACTGCCGAAGCCTGTGACTGCCTAACCAAATACGCCTGGCCGGGCAACATTAGAGAGCTTAAAAACGCTATTGAATATGCCTTTTTAATCACTAATAATACCTTTATTACTCCCAGGGACTTACCTAGTTATATTACTGAAGAGGGGCATGATTTGTCCGCCAATCTATATCAAATTAATACTATTAGGGACCTGGAGTATAATGCCTTGCGGGCTTGTATTGGTACCTATGGCCTCTCTTCCGAGGGGCGGAAAAAAATAGAGGAAAAACTGGGCATCAGCAGGGCCACATTATACCGAAAATTAAAAAAATATAATTTGCGATAATTACATTTTCCTGTTCTGGATGGCAATAGGCGGTTTGGGGGTTGAAGCCGGTATCAAAATGAGAACCGATTCTCATTTTGATACCGGCTTCTTGTGTGTAATCTCTGTTTATAGTCTCAGATTGAGAATAGTGCCGGCACCATTTGTGGGAAATGTCTGATAACTAGGGCTTTTTATCGCTGGCATGATTATTGCTCTATATAGGGGCACGGGATGCAGTTCGCATTGGAGGGGGGGGTGATGAATTGAACAAGGCTATTGTAATGAACGAAAAAGACAATGTAGCAACGGCTTTATGTGATATCAGCGAGGGCTCTAGGCCGATGATTGTCGGATTTAAATCCGGGCAGGGTATCGTGGTCAAATCAAACATACCTTTTGGGCATAAATTTGCACTATGTAGGATCGCAGAAAACACACCCATCATCAAATACGGTGAGGTAATCGGGGTTAGTACCGCCTTCATTGATGCCGGTGAATATGTACATGTACACAATGTAGAAAGTTTGCGCGGTAGAGGGGATCAATAAAAAATTTTTTAAACGACCGTGGTAATGGATGTAAAATTATTTTTTGCGTCGCTAGTACAGTAGTTTTAGCAGGAGGACAGTCATGAACTTTTATGGG
>CAYOQX010000197.1:0-2579 GCA_964406195.1 uncultured Alkaliphilus sp.
CCGACAAAAGTGACTGAGAGATTCCCGTAGGAATTACAGCAAGAACCATAGTCATCATCCATGCAATATAAAAATATGCACCTTGATCTGCACCGCAAATATTTGAAATCATCAGAGGATAAACAAGGCCGGGAGCTTTAGTTAAAAAATCAGCGATGTAATTCCAAAATGAATATAACAACATGTTTTGAATGATGCCCAATCTGAATACTGGCCTTGGTGAATAATCCACGAAAGACAAAGGCAAAAAAATGACCCATGACATTACAAGACCTATTACAATAGCCATTCCCGTCGCCGCGAAAATACCATATCCTCCTAGCCACGTAAAAAGTAACACAGGTAGTGGCAGCTTCAAAATACAAGTAATCAGATTCTTCCAAAATACAAAACGGGCACAGCGGGCAGCTACAAGAGATTGATCTGTTATTAAAGAAAGAGAGGTACAAACAATAATCACAACAAATACTATTGAGAGTCTATAATCATCAAGCATAAATCTTAGCACAGGAGCAAATATATTAAGCCCAGCAAGGTAAATCAAAGAGCATGTGACCGCCATTATGCATGTAATTGTAAAAGCTGCATTCACCAATTGGTATGCATTTTTCTCCAAGGGTACAAAACGAATCAAACCTATCCCCAGTCCCATATTTGACAAAGTTCCCAGCAGTATTGAAGAGGATATCAAAGTAGAGCCAATACCTACCTGATTTGGTGTAAAATTGGCGGCCATTATATTCCAGAATACAAAGCCAAGTAATGATGTGGCTGCACTGTTTAACATAAGAAAAAATGCATTGCCATATAAGGACGACTGTTGCACACGCCTAACTAACTCTCTTAGTATGTGCACCAAAGCGGTCGGAGTCATCTTTTCACCGTTTGCCAATGTTTTTTCACCTCGTGGGCAATGTTATTAATTTTTTGCGGTGATTGTAATACTTGTTTCAGTGTCTTGGAGAAGTTGTAACGATATATCTATAACTCCATCTACTGATACCTTAAAGTTTTTTACGGTCTTTTTTCCATCTTGATGCATTACTTCAGTTGAATATGTCCCTTGTGGCATATTATCTATGGATAATTTCACATCCTTATCAGCGAAGGATTCCAGTAGGATTTGTGCACTTTTTTGAATAGGATTATAGATGGCACTTTTTACTACAACACCCGGGCCAATTTCAGAGAGAATTGGCATATTTTGAACACTCGTAAAAGGATACTCGCCCTTTTTAAGTGAAGGAAGTACAGTGGATTCTTTTCTGTAAAACATCAATACATCATCCCCAATCTTTGCCATTTTGTCCCTGCCGCAACCGGGAAAGGTAAAAGTCAAGCCGGGTTTAACTTCATCTTCCACAATCAGTCTGTTTCCATCGTAGGATACCTTTCTTTGTTCCAATAAATATCCGAAATATTCTCCAAGCTGTGTCAAATAGTATCAGTCCCTCTCATTTACAACCATGAGTGTTTGTTTTAATGCCTCTATTGTATTGTTAATAATGCCTTCCTTGTTTCTCGTATCAGGGTGTTCCACAAATATAAGGGGTTTTTGTTGTTTCATCCCATCATCTAGGGCTCTGGTGATAGAAGCGGCATCTTTGAAATATTCGGGTCTTACCCCCAAAACCCAAATCTTGTTCGGACTATCAGTATAATAATATCTTGGTATTCTTGCCATGCCGTGATATGTGGTAATCCATTGTATTTGAGCATTTGTACATGCTTTTGTTGTATCAGCATTTATTCGGTTAAAAGGAGCAATATAACCATCAGGTTTGGTTTTGGTAATCTTCTGAAACTCACTTACTGCTTTTGCAATTGCTTCAATCTGTTGTGAATAAGACAGTTGTGAGAGATCTTCATGTTTATATCCATGTGGAATTATTTCTGTACCCGCCTTTTTAAGGGTGGAAATATCCTGAGCGCCAATTTCACTGACAATCGCTGCAACAGTTAGCTTTTTGGTGACATCTGTGTAATCTTTCCAGCTTGATGACCATGTGCAAAAGTCATCAAGCCTGATAATAACAGGAACATCCATGGCATAAGGTATTCCGCCGATTCTTCCCATATTAGTGGAATCCTTGGTGATATTGTCCATTAACCGGTAACTGCAAGCATTCCATGTCAGTGCCCTTGTCAGAAGAAAAACGTATCGCCCCAAAGACCCTTTCTGTTCAATCATTACTGGTAGCCCATCTAAATTTTTCACCAGAACCTGTGAATCATTACCAAAGTCATGGCTATACGCACCCCAAATAGGTATTGAGCCATATTCACTTGCAATGCCCTGTGTCAGATTATTTTCTAATACAACATGTGCATTATCCTCTTCTTTTAAGTTGAAATTTCCCAGCGTTATACCAAGTCTTTTGCCCAGTTCCGGCCCGATACTGTAGAGTATGAGAGCCGTTCTGCCTGTGCTTTCGCTGTATTGGGTGATTTTTTCAGTATGCATATCTGTGACAGATATCAACATTTCATACCTATTTAATTGCTGGTTAGATGTTTTTTCGTCTACCACTTCATACATGTAGCCTAAGTAATCAAGGGCGCTGACGGTTTCCCTCAAT
>CAYOQX010000197.1:2589-3076 GCA_964406195.1 uncultured Alkaliphilus sp.
TATTGACATATAATCAGTCTGAGGCCAGCCGTTGGCATAACTCCACTGTGAGTCAATCAACACTGCTATCTTACTATTATGCTCTTGTTGTTGTGCAAAACAGCCCCAAAATGCAAACCCAGAAAAACAAAATATCAAGAGTGTAACAAATACCAGTAGGCGCTTGTTTTTGCTATTCATAATTGTAAAACCTCCATGTTAAAATTTTTTCAGTTCAAAGGAGACTATTAAACATGTTCCGATAAAAACGCAAAAGGCAAGCATTATATAAATTGCCATGCTATAATATGCCATTTGCCAAACTATTAACACACGAAGGACTCCAAAAATAGCGGTTATACTTAATGCATCAAAAAAGTAGGCTCCCGGTTTTCTCAATGTATTAGTTATTTTGTCTGCAGTTCCCCCGCTGGATTGCCGGATTATTGACAATTTATCCAATGCCTGTCGGGGATTGGAACTCGTATCTATCTGCTCATACATGACG
>CAYOQX010000198.1:0-3065 GCA_964406195.1 uncultured Alkaliphilus sp.
GAACCCGATATGGCGACTATGCTTGCCTTTATTACCACGGATGCCGACATAGATAAGGGGTTTTTACAAAAACTACTGAATAATACAGCGGATAAAACTTATAATATGATTACGGTGGACGGGGATACAAGCACCAATGATATGGTCGGTGTGATGGCAAACGGTATTGCAAAAAACACGACTATTAATGAGGAACATCCGGAGGTCGGGAAATTTACGGAAGCATTTTACTACGTGAATGAATATTTAGCCAAATCCATAGTACGCGACGGAGAAGGGGCTACCAAATTTATAGAAGTTGAAACAATAAATGCGAAATCTTTTAAGGATGCAAAGACGGTTGTAAAAAATGTTTTGAACTCTAACTTGGTAAAAACCGCTTTTTTCGGCGAAGATGCCAACTGGGGAAGGATTATATGCAGTATCGGCTACTCGAAAGCGGATTTTGATATAAATGAAATTGAGGTTTTCCTCGGTGATGAGGATAATATGATAAAAATTGTAAAAGCAGGAAAAGGAACTGATTTTAGCGAAGAACATATGAATGAGATCCTGAAGGGGCAAAATTTAAATATACTTATTGATTTGAAAAACGGCAGTGAAAAAGCCCGAGGATGGGGATGCGACTTATCATATGATTATATAAAAATTAACGGATCTTATAGGTCTTAGGGGGGAGAATATGCGTTTGTCTGCATGCGAAAAGGCAAAGGTACTGATAGAGAGTTTGCCTTATATAAAATCATTTCATAACGAAACCGTTGTAATAAAATATGGCGGCAATGCCATGATAAACGAGGAACTGAAACGCAGTGTCATCAAAGACATAGTACTTATGAAATTTGTCGGGATGAACCCTGTGATAGTACACGGCGGGGGCCCGGGAATTACGGACCTTATGGAAAAACTGGACAAAGAAGTGAAATTTATAGACGGCCTGAGGGTGACGGATAAGGAGACCATGGAAATTACGGAAATGGTCCTATTCGGCAAAATCAACAGGGAAATTGTTTCCTGTATAAATGCCAACGGTGTAAAATCCATAGGTATAAGCGGAAAAGACGGGGGTACTTTCAGGGCCAAACAAAAAAGTACCAAACTCGGTCTTGTTGGCGAAATAGAAGAGGTGGACATAGATTTAATCAACACCATTGTAAACAAGGGATATATTCCTGTGATTTCTCCGATAGCCTATGGCAGCGGGGGAAAAACATTCAATATAAATGCGGATGAGGTGGCGGGAAGGCTTGCCGCGGAACTTGGTGCTAAAAAACTGATTTTGATTACGGACGTAAAAGGAATTATGAAAGACCAAAATGACAGCTCCACACTTATTTCAAAGATCAAAACAGAGGAAATAAAAGGATACATAGACAAAGGTATTATCAGCGGAGGAATGATTCCCAAAATAAAATGCTGTTATGATGCCGTAGAAGGCGGAGTGGAAAGGGCCCACATCATAGACGGCAGAAAACCTCACTCCATACTCTTGGAAATATTCACAAATGAAGGAATAGGTACTATGATTATGACTTAATCCAATTTGCACGAACGGAGGTAAAATCAATGAACAATATTGTTGAGAATGGCAACAAATACAGTATGAACACCTATAACCGGGGAACCATGGTTATAGAAGAAGCAAAAGGATGTTATTTAAAAGATGCACAAGGTAAGCAATATCTGGATATGATAGCGGGGATAGGAGTATGCAACTTAGGGCACAGCCATCCTGTAGTTGTAGAGGCAATCCAACAACAGGCGGAAAAGTTAATACATACTTCCAACCTGTATTGGATTCCCCGGCAGGTGGAGTTGGCGAAGCTTCTGGCGGAAAACTCCTTCGGGGACAAGGCATTTTTCTGCAACAGCGGAGGGGAAGCAAATGAGGCGGCCATAAAACTGGCCAGAAAGTATTCATATAAAAAATACGGAAATGAAAGAAATGAAATTATAGCAATGACTTCCTCTTTCCACGGCAGGACCCTTGCAACATTAAGCGTCACGGCCAATAAGAAGTATCAGGAAGGTTTCGGCCCCATGCCGGAGGGTTTTAAATTTGCCGATTTTAATGATATAGATTCGGTAAAGGATGCAATTACGGAAAAAACATGTGCCGTGATTGTGGAACCTGTACAGGGAGAAGGCGGGGTCAATGCCTCGGATGAGAAATTTTTAAAGCAGCTGAGGGACATATGTACGGAAAAGGACATATTGTTGATATTTGATGAAATACAATGTGGAATGTCGAGGACAGGGAAATTATTTGCCTACGAACATTATGGGGTGGAGCCGGATATTATGAGCCTGGCCAAGGCATTGGGCAACGGTTTTCCCATAGGGGCCGTATTGGCTACGGAAAAGGCGGCGTCCGCATTCAGTCCCGGGGATCACGGTACCACCTTCGGAGGTAATCCGCTGGCATGCAGTGCCGCCCTGGCTACTCTGAAGTATATGCTTCAGGAAAAACTTTGGGAAAAAGTTGAGTGCAAAGGAAATTATTTTAAGGAACAATTACAGGAACTTGTAGAAAAATATTCTTGGGTAAAACGGACAAAGGGTAAAGGTCTTATGGTCGGGTTGGAAATCGAAACCGCAGGGGCCTCAATCGTACAGGAAATGGCGAAAAAGGGAATATTAATGAACTGCACCGCCGAAAAAGTACTGCGTTTTCTCCCGCCCCTTATAGTAGAGAAAGAAGACATACGGAAAACAGTGGAAACATTGGATGAGGTTCTTGAAAAAATAAATGATGAGAAATAAATAATAGGAAATAGTAAAACACAGGAAATGCAACAAAATCCGTTGACATGGGTGATATATTACTGTATACTATTTGCAATAATAAATTTAATAATACCTCACTTTTAAAAGTGAGGTAGAGGTGCGATATTCAATAGTTCCCGGCGGAGCTTGAGGAGGCTTTGATGTCGGGGAGAAGGGGATGTTGCCGAAGCAAGTGGCATTCTCGGTGCTATTTGCTGGACCTGCAGTTAATAGCTGTAGGGCTGTCTCAATAAACATCTCAGTTTATTGGGTTGTGCTATCTCATGATAAAAAAATGA
>CAYOQX010000199.1:0-3009 GCA_964406195.1 uncultured Alkaliphilus sp.
TTCTGCATTGGGGAACGTAGCAAACCAGGCGAACATGGTAGGAACACCGCCGAAAAACGTAATTTTGTTCTCATCGATACACCTGAATATCTGCTCTAAGTCAAAGCTTGGCATTAGGAAAATCTTTCCCCCTGCAACCCATGAACACCCCATGGTCATCAATCCATAAACATGAGAAAAGGGCAGGACCACACACTGAATTACTTCCATTAATGGGTCGCCATTAGCATCAATTAACCCTACTGACTGAGAATCGCCCTGGGATTTCGTGTAGAGGTTTAAATGGCTTATCATAACCCCCTTGGGTGTTCCGGTAGTTCCCGAAGTGTAAATTATGACGGCTGTATCGTCATCTGCCCGGTCAACCATAAGAAAATCATCGTTGTCGGCATAGCACTCTTCAAATGATGTAAAATCTTCTCCGGAGCTCTGGGCTCCGTTTACTATTATGAGGGGTTTAGTCGTTGCAATATCCTTGGCTTTGCGAACTGTTTCCAGTAAAGCGGGCGATGTGATAATTATAAAAGGCTCACTGTGGTCAATGATGTAGGACAACTCCTGGGAGGACAGCGCCGGATTGGCAGGTACTATGGTTGCTCCCGACTTCAGGATTGCTTCATAGGTTATCAGAATTTCGGGTACGTTGGTCATAAACACCATAACCCGGTTATCCTCTTTTAATCCCCGGTTACGCATGCCGTGAGCCAGCCTGTTGGAGAGACGGTCAATTTCCACGTTGGTATACTCTTGGCCTTGAAAGGTCAAGTAAACATATTCCCCATATTTCTTGATATTGTCGATTGCTAAACTAACAAAGTTCATCTGATTTGCTCCTTCCCCAAATTAAAATTAATAATTGGCTGCTGATTCATAACACTTTAACGACCTAAGCGTGGAAAAATATCCTCACTTCGCTGTATCTAAATCCAGTAGGGATCACGCAGTTGTTTTTTAAGAACCTTTAAAAGAGCATTCCGCGGGAACTCATCCCGAAATTCAATGGAGCTTACCTGCTGGTACTTGGCAAGTCGTGAGTTGGTCCATTCCATAAGGTCTTTTTCACTGACTTGCGCCCCTTCTCTGCGAATCACCAGCGCAAGTGGCGTTTCACCCCATTTGTCGTGAGGAATCGCAATTACTGCCGCATCCATCACGTCCGGGTGTAGCTTGAGTATCGATTCAATATCTGAGGCATAGATGTTGACTCCACCGGAAATGATCATGTCTTTCTTGCGGTCCAGGATATAGAGAAACCCTTCGTCGTCGTACTTGCCCATGTCTCCAGTCCTGATATAAGTCAGGCCGCTCGCATCTTGCCATATGGACTCTTCATCCAACTCCGGTTTTTTGTAGTAGCCTCTAAACATGGTTGAAGTGTGGCCAACTATTTCACCCGATTCACCCCAGGGAACTTCCTGCCCATCTTCCCCGACAATTCGACAATACGTGCTATGTCCAGGTCTACCAATAGAGGCTACTTTCGTTAACATGCTGCCAGGATCCAAAAAAGTTGCGAAACCCTCTGAGTTGCCATATATCTCAGTTAGGACATTGCCGAATCGTTCAATAATCGCCGTTTTCATTTTTGGCGCCAACGTTGAGCCGGTTGAGAAGAGACACTTAAAGTGGCTTAAGTCATAATCGCTTATTTCAGGATGATCCATGATCATGCTCCATTGGGTGGGAACCAGAAAACCATGGGTCGGCTTTTCTTTCTCAGCCAGCTTAATCCATCCTTCAGGATCAAATTGGGGCATTAATACCAGTGTTCCACCAGCCAGCATGGTCGGTTGCGTAAGCGACATAGTCGCCGAGTGATATAAGGGCGTACCAACCAGAGCTTTCGAATCTTTTGTCATCCCTAAAACCAGACTTAATTCAAGGGTCCATATATATCGACCATGATGGGTAAATAAGGCTCCTTTGGGAGTCCCAGTTGTCCCGGAGGTATAAAGAATAAGGCCTTGGTCGTCATTATCATACTTCACCACCGGATCCTTTTCCGACACTTCCGATGTAAAATCCTTATATGAAACCCAGCCTTCCTTCTTAAACCCTACTGAGATGAAGTTCTCGGGTTTAATATTTGTTAGTTCATTCCTGATGGGATCAATTAATGCATCCATTCCTGGGCCTGCGAAAATGGCAATTGCGTCAGAGTCATTGATCAAAAGACGGAGAGTTTCGGGCTGGGTCAGTGCCGACAAGGGCACCATGGCGGCCCCAGACTTAGTAATCCCGTACATAATCTCGAGAGATTCAATGGCACTGGGTAGGAGGGTGCAGACCTTATCGTTCTTGCCTATCCCGCGTTGAATTAATCCGTTTCCAACCCGGTTCATACGACAGTTAAGCTCCCCCCAGGTTATGCTTTCTTCGCCGCATATCACAGCTATTCTGTCACGATAATACAATCCATGATGATTAAAACAGTCTTGAAGAGTGGTATACGGAATCCCAAATCTATTCATCTATTTACCTCCCCAAATTAATAACGCTAAACTTATGAAGTATTTGAAAGAACCGACATCACCTCCCGAAAAAGGATAGCCTCTGGACATGCCCCCAATAATCAAACTTGGGGAACCTTACCCGTGGCTTACTTTCCATGTTCAGTTCTCGCAATTATGCTGTCCTGCAGTGGCTTGACCAGTTTTACAAAATAGGCAACATAACCCGCGACCCGGACCATCAAATCCTGGTAATCGGCGGGTCTTTCCTGGGCCGCCCTCAAGGTAGCCGAAGAGACCAGGTTAAATTGGATATGGTGTATCTTCAAATCGATGAAGGTTCTGATCAGCGCCATAAAGCGCGCAACCCCTTCCCGGGTTCCAAAAACCTCCGAACTGAGCCTCATGTTTAGGGTATGTCCGAAAGAAAATGACGGATTATCGATCTTGCTAACTGATTTTAAAACTGCGGTTGGTCCGTTAGTATCGCTGCCTCGGGTAGGAGAAATACCATCTGAGAGCGGTTCCCAGGCCATACGCCCCGAAGGGAGGGCCCCAA
>CAYOQX010000200.1:0-2998 GCA_964406195.1 uncultured Alkaliphilus sp.
ATTTAGCTTTTTAAAGAGGGGGAGATTCTACATGTGGGCGGTACTTTTTGGTTTATTTCCCATTTCACTGAAACCGATACTATTTCTAATGGCATATATTTCCGGTGGGACATCTTTTCCACAGCCATTGACACCTGAAGAGGAGGCAGTATACCTGGAAAAATATGAACAGGGTGATGAGGAAGCTAGAAATATACTGGTCGAAAGGAATCTACGTTTAGTAGCCCATATTGTAAAAAAATATTCTAACATCTGGAGAGATATGGACGACCTGATATCAATAGGCACTATAGGACTGATTAAAGGGATATCAACATTTGACAGAAAGAAGGGGACCAGACTTGCGACGTACGTGGCCAGATGCATAGAAAACGAAATTTTGATGACCATCAGATCAAACAAAAAGACGAGAACAGAGGTATCACTGCATGATACCATAGGTGTAGATAAAGAAGGCAACGAAATCTCGTTGATTGATATACTGGGAACGGACCCCGATGAAGTTATAGACCAGGTAGAGTTGAAAATGCAAATTAAGAGACTATACTCCAAGATATCAAGTGTACTAAAAGCAAGGGAGAAAACGGTAATAGAACTTAGATACGGTATTTACAACGGAGGCATTAAAACACAGCGTGAAATAGCCAAGTTGTTAGGAATTTCAAGATCATACGTATCCAGAATTGAAAAGAGGGCAATAAAAAAATTGAACAAAGCATTTAATGCAAATAATTAAGGGCCGATACAGGTCCTTAATTATTTTGCACATATATCATAATAAACCTTATCATAAATGACAAACAATCAACCAAATATTTTTAAAATCTTATATTATAATACTTTTAAAATCATTGTCAACACCAATTCTATGGATTACCCGGAACTATTAAACATAAACTATCTATATTCAATCATTAAATAATTAGGCGGTCTCAAATAACCAATTGTTAGTTATAAATAATAGTTATTATATGGTATAATATAGAAAGATGCAATGATGTAGTGATACTGTAATGAGGTTAGACCAAAGGGGATTTTTATAATGAAAAAAGAAATTAAATTTAATATCACAGAAAATCAATTTGAGCGGATAAGGGATGTTATCCAAAATTACTCTAGGGGATATAAGGAAATATGGGACATCGGGCATAAAAGAAATTTGTTTGAAAAAGAATTTGCAGATATTAGCGATGTATTTAAAACTGACAGTCATGCCGTGTCATCAATATTAAAGGACTTTGCAGAAGAAGCAAATTGCCCCAATTACAAATTATTATTTCTACGCCTATATGGGAATATGCCTGAATATGAAGGAGTCTTTTCAGAGATAGGATTTAAACCTAACAGATAAACATTAACCGGGGTCCGGGGGATATACTCCCGGATTTTTTTATATAACCTAAAATCGCAAAATTCCCCCAATTAGTTTACTTTAGAGCGGGTATGAAGTATTATAAATATAAGAAATAAAAGGTAAATACATAATCTCCAACGGGATATAAAGGAGAGTGAATAGGTATGAAAAATAGACGGGGTTCCGTGTTGGCTTTAACTTTAATGATATTTGCCTCACTTATGATACTTGGAATGTTTACACTAAGTCTTGCTGTAAATGAAAATAAACAGGCAATGTACCATCAAAATAAAAAGCGGGCATATTATATAGCCAGAAGTGGAGCAGTGGCAGTAGAGGCTGCAATACTAGCTATGAGCGAGGAGGAAATAGAAGAATTGGACCGAAGATTGGCTGATGGCGAATTGGTAATTGGTGAAATAGATACAGGTGAAAACAAAGCCAATGTTGTATTGAATAAAAATGGGAATAAACTGTTTATAGAATCAGTTGGAAAAGTAGGGGAGGTATCTGAAAAAATAACCAGGGTGATGGTGGGGGAAACTGATCTTATCTATGAAATTGCTGATGTTGATAAGGCTGTTTTTTCCAATGGGGACATAACAATAAATAATGGAACAATAGATGGAGACATAGGAACGAATAACAACATAAGAATTGAGGGTTCGCCTACTATAAATGGAAATGCATATTTTATGGAAGGCAATTATATAGATGCGCCCGATTGGTGGATCAAACAGGAGTGGTCTGATAATAAAAATAAAAAATTAGATTCGGAAATGATTTATCCTTTGCCTGTTTTTCCTGAATTTCCGGTAGATTTGGTTAATAAGGGAAGTATAAAAACAACTTATGAAAATGATGGGCTTCAGATTGACACAAGTGCATATTATGAAAATTTAAACATAATAGAAAATCGTTCTATTACAATTAACACGGTAGAGGGAGATATCATTCTAGGGATAGAAAATTTTGATATTCAGCAAGGATTTATTAATGTGGTTGGTTCAGGAAATGTTAAAATATTTATAAATAATTTTACTAGTTTAAAAGGTGGGATAAATAAGGATGGAAATAGTGAGAATGTACAAATATATTATAATGGCAAATCCCAGATGAAAATAGATGGTGCAACAGAAATTTGTGGCTCTCTATATATAAAACAAGCTGATTTTGATCTGACTGCAGGTGGATCAATTAAAGGAAACCTTGTTTCTGGTGGCGAGGTTATATCTATAAGTGGTGGAACATTTGTCCAGGAGGGTATGATATATGCACCAAACGCATATGTCAATATGACCGGCAGCGGGTCAGTTTACGGAACAGTTATAGCCAATGAATTTTATATGTCAGGTGGGGCTAGGGTAGAATTTAAACCGGAATATATTGATACCAGCTTGATTGACGTTGAATCAACGATACCCTTGCCACCGTCTTCCAGTAATAGTTATAAACCAGGCTATTTCAAATAAAAGGTGATATTATGAAGGATAAAAACAAAAAAGGGTTTACATTGATAGAGGTTATATTATCTATAACAATACTAGGGATAGTTGCAATATTCGTAGTTACAATTTTTGGCTCCAGTTTAAAAAACATTTCCAGATCAGGGAAAAGAACAGAAGAGGTTTTTGAATTAGAAAG
>CAYOQX010000201.1:0-2916 GCA_964406195.1 uncultured Alkaliphilus sp.
GAAGGAACAACAGCTCCTTATGATTATTCATTGGGCAGTAATGTGGTTACTAAAGAAGATGGTTTCGTAGAATTTAAATTAGCATTCCGTACCTTATCTACAGAAGAATTAGATCTTTTTTGGGACCACGTAAGTCTTACATCAAAAGGTGTTAAATGGGCACCAGAAGTGCCGTTTACATCAGCAATAACTGACGAACAAGTTCCAACTGAAACTCTAGAAGATTATTATGCAGCCAATGCAGCAAGAATCTCCATTAATAGTGGTGAATCCACAGTAGTATTTGAAAACGCTGAAGGGTGGGGCGAAGGGATTGTTAACACAGTTTTAGGTAAAGACAACTTCGTAAAAGATAAAGGCGCTCATCAATACTTTCAGTTTACAGGGACAGGTCAACATGTAATTAAAAGTGATGCGAATGATGAAGAAGGTATTATGCCAGATAACTACAAAACAGTTGATACAATCACAAGTCTCTCACAAAAGGTTGCTACATTCCCAGGGGATAATGGTTCAGGCGGATACCAATATGTAACTATTACCGTCAGAATTTATATTGAAGGTATGGACCCAGAAGCTTTCAACTCTATTTTAGGTGATACATTATCTGCTGAATTAGGTTTCCTTATTGATCTTGATCAAGAAACAACAACTCCATAATTTAGTTAGAAAATATAATTATTATAGTTAACAATTTACTCCTTATAGAAGGTGAGAGTGGTTAAGGTTTATAGCCTTTAACTGCTCTTACCTAAATATAATGTGGAAAACCTTTACTTTATGATATAATAATCATATAATTACTATGAAAGTAAGGAGTTTAAAATGGAAAATATTAAAGAAAATAAATCTAAACGGATTTTTAAAATTATTTTATCGGTACTATATTACTTAATAATTGTCTTATTACTAGGGTTTTCAATAATTACTATTGCTTCTCGTGATCCTAAAAGCGTACCTAATGTCTTTGGGAGAGGGTTTCTAGCTGTTAGTTCAAACTCGATGGAAGGTAATAATAAGGATTCTTTTAATGAAGGCGATTTGATTTTTGTTAAACTTCTTAATGATGAAACTAGAAAAGATTTAAAAGCTGGCGAAAACACGGGCAGCGTTGTTACTTTTTTCGATGCTAGTATTGGTGATTTTGGTGCTTTAAATACTCACAGAATTGTTAAAATTGAAGGAACCAGCTTTCCTAAAGTTACTACTAAAGGTGATAATGCAAGTGATGAAGATAAACCTGAACACAATTTAGATGATATTCTCGCTCTTTATACCGGCAAGAAAATTGGAAAAGTAGGTTACGCTCTTGCTTTTTTAAATACTAAAATGGGTTTTGGCTTAATTATCGTTTTACCAATATTCTTACTCTTTGTTTATCAAGGTGTGAAAGTCTTACTTTTAGTTAAAGAAGGTAAAAAACCAAGCGAGTTAGACATCGAAGCGGAAAAAGAAAGACTAAGAGCGGAAATCTTAGCGGAATTAAAAGAAGAATTAAAGAAAGAAAATCAAGATAAAGAGTAATGATAGTCCTTAAACGAGGTCTTGTTTATGCGTGAGTTTATCGACTACTATATCAAATTTTTACGATATTTTTGGGAAAACATTAAAGAGTTTTTCAGATTAATTGGAAAAGCTTTTAGTAATGTTTTTTATCATAATATTGTTAAACATTTTAATCTTTTAAATGAACTTAGTAATCGGTTTAGACCTTTAGATTGGGTCTTCACTATTTTAGTGATGACGATTAACATCGCTTTTATTCTCTTTTTATTAATTAGACTTATTCAACTATTAAGAAGATATTTAAAGTTTAATAAAATGGAAGTAACGAAAGAGAAACTCTTAGATGAAATCACTTTGCTAAGTCAAAAAGTTGTTGATGTGACGAACGAGAAGAATCAAATTTTAACTTTAAAGATGGAAAACTTAGGTTTATATACTAAAAAGTTAGAAAAAGAAAAGAAAGATCCTAAAGAAAAGATTCCTTCCCGCTTTACGAAATTAATCGAAGTCGATGAAGCTTATGACCGCTCTCCTTATTTAGCGGTAATGGATGAAGGGGACTTACTCTCTTTAAAAGAATTAGTAACTCGCTTTGTTAACTTTAGTGCTTCTGAGTTAAAACTTTATTATGAAGAAGAGACGATTAGAGCTTTTTTTGCCGGTATGGCGACTAGTAAAATTATCATTTTAGAAGGGATTAGTGGGACTGGTAAAACAAGTCTTCCTTATGCAATGGGACGCTTTTTTAATAACCCCGCTGATATTATTTCTGTTCAACCTTCTTGGCGAGATCGCTCAGAGATGATCGGTTATTTAAATGAGTTCACGAAAAGGTTTAATGAATCAGACTTTTTAAAGGCGCTTTATGAAGCTACTTATCGTGATGATTTAAACTTTATTGTCTTAGATGAGTTAAACTTAGCGAGAATTGAATATTACTTCGCGGAGTTTTTATCGATAATGGAAATGCCTAATCCCTCCGATTGGCAAATTGAAGTAGTGCCTTCTAGTGAATTAGGAGATCCTCTTCATTTAATTAATGGGAAGATCTTAGTGGCTCCTAATATTTGGTTTATTGGGACTGCTAATAAAGATGACTCTACTTTTACTATTACCGATAAAGTTTATGACCGCGCTAGCGTTATTGAAATGGATGCGAGAATCGATAAAATCGACGCTCCTTATGGCGAAAGTGTTAATATGAGTTATGACTATTTAGATAATCTTTTTAAAGAGGCTCAAAATAATTTAAAAATATCTGTTAAAACCTTAAATGATTTAGATAAATTAGATGAATTTATTACCGCGAAGTTTAAAATAACTTTTGGTAATCGAATTTTAAAACAAATCCACGACTTTATTCCCGTTTATATCGCTTCAGGGGGAGATGAAGTTGGTGGTCTTGATTAT
>CAYOQX010000202.1:0-471 GCA_964406195.1 uncultured Alkaliphilus sp.
GTCCGAAAATTCATTTATAGTTAAGAGGCAGTTGTTTCCGCATAGTCCACAGCGTTCGGTTTTACTTTCCATATCCAAAGTTTGTAAGTTTTCCTTGGTAACAAGCGATGTTTCAACACCCTCTGTATATCTCTCCTTAGCAATCAGGGCTGCACCGAAAGCACCCATAATTCCCGCTATGTCCGGGCGCACAACCTCCCTGCCGCATACCAGTTCAAATGCCCTCAATGCTCCGTCATTGAGAAATGTTCCGCCCTGCACAATAATTTTTTTACCTAAATCCTTGGAGTCTCTGATTTTGATTACTTTAAACAGTGCGTTTTTAATTACGGAGTAAGAAAGTCCCGCTGCTATATCCGCTATGCCCGCCCCCTCTTTTTGAGCCTGTTTAACACTGGAATTCATAAACACCGTACATCTTGTACCCAGGTCTACAGGGGCTTTTGATTCTAATGAGATCTCTGCAAATTC
>CAYOQX010000202.1:508-2893 GCA_964406195.1 uncultured Alkaliphilus sp.
GCAGCCGGATGAACAAGCTTCATTCAGCATTATATTGTTTATAATACCGTCCTCAACCTTCATGGATTTCATGTCCTGTCCGCCTATGTCTAAGATAAATTCCACGCCGGGCAGAAAGTATTCCGCCGCCTTATAATGGGATACGGTTTCTATTTCCCCAATATCTACCGACAGTGCCGCCTTCAGCAGTGCCTCTCCATAACCTGTCACCGTGGAATAGGCTATTTCCGCACCCTGCGGCAATTTGTCGTAAAGGTCCCTCAATGCATTTGCGGTAGATTGGAAGGGGTTTCCCCCATTGTTTGCATAGTAGGAATATAACAGGGAATTATCCTCACCTACCAATGCCAATTTTGTAGTGGTGGAACCTGCATCTATTCCCAGATAACATTTTCCTCTGTATTCGGACAATTCTCCCCTTTTGACATCATGTCCGCTGTGCCTGTTTTTAAATTCCTCAAGTTCTTCTTTATTTATAAAAAGCGGTCTAAGCGTACCGACCTCATGGTTGATTTCCTTTTCTAAAAGATTAACCCTTTCGACCAATTCCTTAAATGATATTTTTTCCCCCTCTGTTGCGGCCAGTGCCGCTCCTATAGCAACAAAAAGTTGCGAATCTTCAGGGAAAATCACCTCTTTATCCGTCAACTCCAAGGTTTCTATAAAACGCTGGCGAAGTTCGGATAAAAAGTATAAAGGACCACCTAAAAATGCCACATTACCTCTGATGGGTTTACCGCAAGCAAGTCCTCCTATGGTTTGATTTACAACCGCCTGCAGAACCGATGCTGCGATATCTTCCCTTGCCGCCCCCTCATTAAGCAGAGGCTGCACATCGGTTTTGGCAAAAACCCCGCATCTCGATGCAATAGGATATATTGTGGTATGGCCTTTGGCCAATTCATTTAACCCGTCTGCATCTATTTCCATTAAGGATGCCATCTGATCTATAAAGGCACCCGTGCCCCCCGCACATATTCCGTTCATCCTCTGTTCTACCGATCCTGATAAATAGGTTATTTTAGCATCTTCCCCGCCCAGTTCTATTACGACGTCGGTCTGCGGATAATATTTTTCTATTGCACCCGTACTCGATATTACCTCCTGTATGAATGGAATATCAAGCCATTCTGAAACAGCCAATCCACCTGAACCTGTCGTCATTATCATTATGTTTTTGTCTTTAAAATCATTATAAGCATCATTTATGAATTGTTGTATCGTTTTTTTAATGTCGGCAAAATGTCTTTCATACCGACTGTATACAATTCTGTGATTGCGGTCTAAAACTACCAGCTTAACGGTTGTAGATCCTACATCTAGACCTAAATATACTGGATTCTTCATTTTTTTATCCTGCCCCCCAAAATACGTCCGGTTTCGTCTATTATATCAAAAATCAGGCAATGTAACATACATTATAGTACTCAACAATATAATTGTAAAATTTTTAATTTCAAAACAGCACAACAGGACCTATTATTTGATTACCCTTATGTACTTGTCTTACCCGAGTTATCTCCGGGTTTTATCCGGCATCCTGAAATTGTTATGCTGTATAATTTATTTGAAAATAATTCTATTTAAAAACATTAATTTTCACCGCAGTCATTGCTATATATTATATAATTATAATATAATTTTAGAATAGAAAGTAACTATCCGCAGAACGGCTGTTCCGCGAAGTGAGGGGATATATTGAATAATAAAAACGGAAATAAAAATTATAAGTTTGTACAAAACAAAAAGTGCGAGTTTTTTCCCTGCCACAAGATAAGCGATCCGACCAAGTTTAACTGCCTATTTTGTTTTTGCCCCCTTTATATGCTGGGCGATAAATGCGGAGGGGATTTCGGATATACGGATAAAGGGGTAAAAGACTGCTCAAAATGCACAATCCCCCATGATGAAGGGGGATATGAATATATCATGTCCAAGATGGATGAAATTATAAGAATTGCAGGTAAACCTTAGACTATAATTTCGCCCGCAATAAATCTTTCGGTCAGAGTATCTTTAGGACGGTTGAAAATATTATCCGCACTGTCGCTCTCTATAATTTCACCCTCGTTCATAAATGCAACCTTGTCGCAAAGCCTTTTGCTCTGCTGCAGATTGTGGGTGATCATAATTATAGTGGAGTCTCCCTTTTCGTAAAATTTCTTTATGTTTTCTTCCATAACCAATACGGAACCGGGGTCAATGTTAGCTGTCGGTTCATCCAGAAGCAATAATGACGGATTGATTATAATTGCTCTGGCCAAGGCAACTTTCTGCGTTTCGCCCCCGGATAATGTCCATGCTTTTTGGTCGCTGAGCTGTTCAATATCCAATGATTTCATAACACTGTTAACCCTTTTGGATATTTCCTGTTTTTTTACTTTT
>CAYOQX010000203.1:0-2857 GCA_964406195.1 uncultured Alkaliphilus sp.
AATAAATTTTGGTGAAGAAAAAACCGTTCTAAAAAAATATTTGGATGAGGCCGAGAAAGGAATCAGAAACATATACAGGCATAATCCTACAGTAACATGTGTAAGCGTTTTGCCTGATGAGGCCTATGAGGTGGCAAAACATATGGCTGAAAAACTTAACAAAGCCAAGGGGCCTACTGTGCTATGTATACCAATGCATGGTTGGGGGGCGGAAGATATTGGAGGTCCTGATGCCGGAACTATGTGGATACCGGATGAACAAAACCCGGAAATATCACTCAGGGCCATCAGATTTATAGATGGACTTAAAGAAACTATAGATATGGATAAAGAAAATCTGGAAGTGTTAATAACATATAACCACTTGAATGATCCGGATTTTGCCGACCTGCTGAGCAAAATATTAAAAGATATGCTGGATGGAAAATGGCAAAAAGGTTATATAGAAGACTCGGCGGATATAGTGACTTTGGCAAACTATGAGGGATAAAAAATGGCACAGAGAATAGAAAAACAAACCATACTTAACAAATTTAAAAATAGGATTGCTGAAAACGAGCCGTTACTTATGTTTGGTGCAGGAACCGGTTTAACGGCAAAATGTGCGGAAGAAGGCGGTGCCGACCTGATAGGGATTTATTCAACGGCTATATTCAGGATGAAAGGACTGCCTTCCATATTGGCCTGGCTCCCTTATAGCAACGCAAATGATCATCTGATTAATATGGCAAAGGAAATACTTCCTCTGATAAAAGAAACCCCCTGTATTGCAGGTGTAGGGGCCCATGATTTAACCTTAGATTTTGATAGATTTATTGATGAACTGGCGGAAATGGGTTTTTCGGGTATAAATAATGAACCTTTTTGCAGTTTATATGGGGAATTTTTCAAAAGGCAACTGGACGACGCAGGAATAGGCTTTAATAGGGAAGTAGAATTAATAAAAAAAGCCGGTGAAAAAAATATGTTAACCGTAGCCTGGGTTATGACTGCTGAAGAATCCGAACAAATGGCAAATGCTGGTGCGGATATAATTGGGACGATGATAGGGGTGACAGCCGGTGGAAACATAGGGGCCAAAAAAGTCATATCGATGGATGAATCTATCGACAGGGTTATAAAAATGACGGAAGCTGCAAAAAAGATAAATAAAGATATTATATTCTTAACCCATGGAGGACCGTTTAAGGATATTGAAACCGCCGGAGAATCCATAGTCAGAACAGGGGCCCATGGATATGCTGCAGGCTCCAGCGGGGAAAGAATTCCTACAGAACAGGCTGTTACGAAGATAGTAAAAGGTTATAAAAATATTAAGATAAAGTGAAAGTGTGAAGATAGATGGGTCTGATAGGAATACAATTTTTGGGTACAGGAAGGGCACTATCTACTAAATACTACAATACATGTTTCTTATTAGAAACCGACAAAGGCAAAATGTTAGTAGACGGCGGTGGCGGCAATGGTATATTGGTTCAGTTGGAAAATATAAGTTTTGACCTTAATGAACTTAGCCATATGTTTATAACCCATAATCATACAGATCATATATTAGGATGTGTATGGATTATAAGATGCATAGCCCATAACATAAATGAAAATAAATACCTCAAAGAATTTTACATCTATGGCGCTGAAGAGGTCATAAAAAACTTGAAAACAATATGTCTGAACACTCTCAACAATTTAGATATAAGCAGAATGGACAAAGAAATCAAATTTATTTGCATTAGAGACGGGGAAAGGCGAATAATACTTGATCAAGAATTTACTTTTTTCAATATTAACTCAACAAAAACCGTTCAATTTGGATTTAAGGTAAGTGACAAAAATACGGAATTCGTGTTTCCCGGAGATGAACCTTTAGACAAAGACTGTGTCCATTATTTTAAAAATGCCGATTGGTTGATTCATGAAGCCTATTGTTTATATAGAGACAGAGAAAAATATACACCATATAAATACAATCATAGTACAGCTCTGGATGCCTGTAAAAATGCAGAAAAATTCGGAGTAAAAAACGTTATATTATGTCACACGGAAGATGATACACTGGGGAAAAGGAAAAGACTGTATACAGAAGAAGGTAAAAAAGTGTACAAGGGGAATATATTTGTTCCGGAAGATTTGGAGATTATAATGTTTTACGATACAAGGGAATGAAAACCGATAAACCTTGTTCGGATTTTGTAAATGCAGACATTTTGATTTTCTCTTGTCAGAAAACATGTTTTGATCGGCAAATAAGAGGGCGGTTGTGTGCCAAATGGTACAGGTACCTTTTGTTTGCCGGATAATTTTTATCCTCGGAAAAATAACAAAAGGAGGAAACAGATATGAGTGAATTAATCAAGAACAGGGAGCATAGGCAGGCAATATTAAAGGAAATTATAAGGGACCTTCATGCCGGTAAGGATTTAAATGATATAAAAAAACGTTTTGCGGAATTAATTAAAGAAGTTTCAGTAGCGGAAATTTCCCAAATGGAGCAAAGCCTAATTGAGGAGGGAATGCCGGCTGAGGAAATTCAGAAACTATGCTCAGTCCATGCTGAAATTTTCGAGGGATCAATTCAGGAAATCCACAGCATGACGAATATAGAAAAAATTCCCGGACATCCGATGCACACATTTATGTTGGAAAATAGAGAACTGGAAAAGTTAATCGCAGAAGAAATTAACCCGCAAATTGAAGAATTTAAAGCAAACAGGGATGAAAATGGACTGGTAGACCTAAAAAGAAGCATAGATAAATTATGGGAAGTAGACAAACATTATAGCAGAAAGGAAAATTTAATATTCCCATATTTAGAAAAATACGACATAAAAGGTGCACCTCAGGTGATGTGGGGAGTAGA
>CAYOQX010000204.1:0-1010 GCA_964406195.1 uncultured Alkaliphilus sp.
TAGAAGCGGGAGTAATAGACGGATATATTTCAGAACGTCCTGAAGCCGTAAGTGCTACAAGTGCCAACAAAAATCTTGCCATAGTGGAATTTACAGACGGGTTTGAAACATCGGATGACGATACGGCAATTGCCGTAGGCATTCGCAAAGGTGAAGATGAACTGAGAGAGAAAATAAATGAGGTTTTAGCAGAACTTACAGAGGAAGATTTGTTAAGCATTATGGATACTGCTATAGAGCAACAACCAGCAGAGCAAGACTAGCTGTTAGAAACCGGTTGTATTGATAATGCAACCGGTTTTTATAAGTTTTAGAGGAGGAAAAATATGGAGCTGAAGTGGCTGGTAAGAATTTGGACGAGATATTGGCCGATGTTTATTCGCGGTGCGGGAACGACACTTTATATTTCTATAATCAGTACCGTTGTGGGAGCGATTATTGGCCTGGCGGTCGGGGTTATACGAACCATACCCGAGCCTGAAAATAAGGGGAGAAGGACGATTTTGAAAATTGTTAACGCCCTGCTCTCCGCTTATATAGAATTTTTCCGCGGTACACCTATGATGGTGCAGGCTATGGTAATTTATTTCGGTTCCGCAATAGCATTCGGTATACACATAGACAGATTGATTGCGGCATTGATGATTGTTTCGGTTAATACCGGGGCATACATGGCGGAGATTGTAAGGGGCGGTATAATTTCTATTGATAAGGGGCAGTTTGAGGCGGCCCATGCCATAGGTATGAATCACATTGAAACAATGATGAATGTTATATTGCCTCAGGTAATCCGTAATATCCTGCCGGCAACAGGTAATGAATTTGTAATCAATATAAAAGATACATCGGTTCTGAATGTAATTTCCGTGACGGAATTGTTTTTCCAGACAAAATCCATTGCAGGTAATAATTTCAGATATTCGGAAGCATTCTTTATTACCAGTATTATCTATTTTATAATGACATTTACCGTAACAAGGATTTTACGTGCCATCGAAAAGAAATTGGAC
>CAYOQX010000204.1:1020-2850 GCA_964406195.1 uncultured Alkaliphilus sp.
CATGTTGGGTAATCAGATGCAGGTGCAAAATTTTCAAAGTGCAACGGGCAAGGACAGCGGTCTCGGAGAAGGGACTTAGGGGGTGAAGTGTAATATGGAAAAAGTAATTGACATACAGCATTTGAGTAAATCCTTTGGAACCAATGAGGTATTAAGGGATATTAACTTTTCGGTAAACAAGGGTGAGGTAGTCTGCATTATCGGTTCATCCGGTTCCGGAAAATCAACCCTCCTTCGCTGTATAAATCTTTTGGAAAAACCAAACGGCGGCAAAATAATTTACAATGAAAAAGATATTTTAAATTCCGGACATAACATATATGAACACCGTACAAAATTGGGTATGGTATTTCAGCAATTTAATCTGTTCAACAATTATAATGTATTGAAAAACTGTACGGTTGGACAGGTGAAGGTATTGGGGCGTCCCGCAGAGGAAGCGGAAAAGACAGCCATGAAATACCTGGAAGTAGTCGGAATGGAGCAGTATGTTAATGCAAAACCGAACCAATTATCCGGGGGACAAAAACAGCGGGTGGCTATTGCCAGGGCACTTTCTATGGAGCCCGATGTTATGCTGTTTGATGAACCTACATCATCTCTGGACCCGGAAATGGTGGGGGAGGTTCTTAACGTAATGAAAGGGCTTGCGGAAAGCGGCCTTACTATGCTGGTAGTAACCCATGAGATGGGATTTGCAAGGGAAGTCTCCGATCGTGTGGTATTTATGGACGAAGGGGTTATTGCGGAAGAAGGAGACCCGGAACAAATATTTAACAATCCTACAAAAGAAAGAACCAGGGAATTTTTAAAGCGCGTTCTACAGGAAATGTAATATTGGAAAATAAATATAGAGAAAATTTTTCGACACAGGACACAGTAAAACGGATATAAATAAATTTTTTACACGGTAAAATAATCCTAAGAATTTTTCGACATAGAAGAACAAATGTAGGGAAATTGTACGACCTATATTTTAAATAAAATCCAACGGAAAACAATAAAATACAATAGATAAATAGACAGTTTTTGTCAAGAACTGTCAATAGCAGGGATAAAACCCTGCTATTTCTTTGCCTATTTGGAAATAAATAATTAAAAAAATTGGTTAATTTCTTGCAATTACGTGTATAAGTATGGTAAAATAAATGCAGTATTTGTATTCTAAAATTTATTTAAAAAAATTATAGTTTCGCTGAATTCTGCAAAGAAGCGGAGGAACCAATCTTTAGGGGTGAATCCTATTTTGGGATGGGCTACCTTCAGCCCTAATCCGACAGCTAACTTCGTAAGCGTAAAAGGGGGAAATATATCATGTCTACACTCAGACTATGGGACCCCATAGTCTTTTTTAATCCTAATTTCAAATTTTGGGGATATTGTGTAATCAATTATTTTGAGTAAGGGGTGATTTTATGAAGAAAGAACTTACCTATTGTGTAGTTGGAGCCGGTAATGGGGGAATTGCTATGGCAGGTTATCTTGCCATGATTGGGTATAAGGTAAATTTGTATAATAGAACATTGGAAAAAATATCTCCCCTAATGGAAGACCGGACTATTTATCTTACAGGCGAGGTGGAAGGATGCGGGATATTGAACAGGGTCACGGATAATATAGAAGAAGCTATGGATAGTGCTGATATTATAATGGTAACCGTGCCCGCTATGGGTCATTTTGATGTTGCTCAATCTATGGCACCTTATATTAAAGATGATCAAATAATAATATTGAATCCCGGAAGAACAGGGGGAGCTCTCGAAGTATATAAAATTTTGGCGAGAGAAGGAAAAGAAATCGTGGTAGCAGAAGCCCAAACCTTTATTTACG
>CAYOQX010000205.1:0-2842 GCA_964406195.1 uncultured Alkaliphilus sp.
GGCCCTGGGGATAGGTGAAGATGCCCCTTGTAGGATAGAATTTAATGAAATCACCAAGAATGCCATTAGAAATGCAATAAAAAAGCCCAGACCTATCAATCAAAACTTGGTGGATGCGCAGCAAGCAAGAAGAATTTTGGACAGGCTGGTAGGGTATCAGATCAGTCCCCTTCTTTGGAAAAATGTTAGAAAAGGGCTAAGTGCCGGTAGGGTACAGTCTGTGGCTACAAAACTTATTATTGAAAGAGAAGAAGAAATCAAAAATTTTAAACCTGAGGAATATTGGAGCCTGACTTTGAACGTGGAAAATGACAAAAATGAAAAATTCGAGGCCAGATTTTATGCCGATGATTCGGGAAACAAGGAAATACGTACAGAGAAAGAAGTAAACAAGATTTTAGATATTATAAATGATGATCCTTTAACCGTAACAAATGTGAAAAAAGGTCAAAAAAGACGAAATCCCAGTTCACCTTTTACTACAAGCACACTTCAGCAGGAGGCTGCCAATAGGTTAAGGTTTTCTACTAGAAAAACAATGTCTTTAGCACAGCAATTGTATGAAGGTGGAAGTTTAAAAAAGAAAGGAACCGAGGGACTTATTACGTATATTAGAACCGACTCTACCAGGATATCAGATGAGGCCATGGAAGATTTGGAACAATATATTGTAGAAAACATCGGTAAGCAATATATGAAAAAGAAACCTTCCGGGAAATCAGGCAAAAAAAAGAAAAATGTTCAAGATGCACACGAGTGTATAAGACCAACGGATATTAGCAAACACCCCGACATTGTTAAACCTTCATTGACTAGGGAACAACACTTATTATATAAACTAATATGGGAGAGGTATGTGGCAAGTCGAATGTCCCCGGCATTATACGATACCTTATCTGTGGACCTTGAAGTAAATGGAATTATGTTCAGGGCAACCGGTTCTATTCTGAGGTTTAACGGGTTTTTGAAAATATATAGCTATTCAAAGGTATCCGAAGATGTTGATTTACCCGACCTGCAAAAAGGAGAGATAATAAATATAATTGAAAAATTACCTAGGCAGCATTTTACGCAACCGCCCTCCAGATATACAGAGGCATCTCTGGTAAAGACAATGGAAGAACTTGGTATAGGTAGGCCCAGCACTTACTCTCCAACTATATCTACAATACTTGCTAGAGGATATGTTGAAAAGGAAGGTAGAAATCTTGTTGCTGCAGAGCTCGGATATATAATAGATGAAATTCTAACAGAATATTTCATTGAAATCATAAATGTAAATTTTACAGCCAACCTAGAAAAACAATTAGATAGCATAGAAGAGGACGGACGTGATTGGAAGAAACTTATCTCAGAGTTTTATGATGATTTTCATAAAATGCTGGTTAATGCCGAAAAGCATATGAAACGAATTGATTTAGTAGAAGAAAGCGATGAAAATTGTGAAAAATGCGGGGCTGTTATGTTAATTAAACATGGCAGATATGGCAAATTCTTGGCCTGCTCTAATTTTCCTGATTGTGACCAAACTAAGCCATTTCTCTATAAAATCGGGGTTAAATGTGCTTTGTGTGGGGATGGGGATGTGATAAAAAGGAAATCCAAAAAAGGCAGATTGTTTTATGGTTGCAGTAATTTCCCGGAGTGTAGATTTATATCGTGGAATAAACCTATAGATAGAAAATGTCCGGAATGTGGAAACATATTAGTATATAGAGCAAGAAAAAAAGGTGATAAGATATTGTGTAGCAATAAAGATTGTAAATACGAGGAACAAGTTGAAGGTTAATTTAAACCTACAACCTGCGTAAATGGAACTGTATTCGAAAGCCGCCATCTTTTATTTTAGACCTATAGATTTGTTTATGAATTGATTCCAACCGGGTTTTATTCAATTTTACGGATACAAGGCAATAAAAAGGAAATAATATAACGGAAAATAACATATTTTAAAATAAACTATTGATTAGTGTTTGTCTCTATGTTAGAATGTTTAAGATAGAATAACACACATCTTATAATCTGCCTAGTGGTGCCGTTTGGTTCTAGGCAGAAATGATTAAGGTGGAGGTAAAACTAAGGAGGCAAAAGTATGTCAATAGTTACAATGAAACAATTGCTGGAAGCAGGAGTCCATTTTGGACATCAAACAAGAAGATGGAACCCTAAAATGGGGAAATATATTTTTACGGAGAGAAACGGAATTTATATTATAGACCTTCAACAGACCGTAAAAAAGGTAGAAGAGGCCTACAATGCTATGAGAGATATTGTTTCCGAGGGTGGGAAAGTTTTGTTTGTAGGAACGAAAAAACAAGCTCAGGAATCAATAGAAGAAGAGGCCAAAAGATGTGGAATGTTTTATGTCAGCCAGAGATGGCTAGGTGGAATGTTAACCAATTTTAAAACTATCAAAAACAGTATCAAACGCCTTCACGATTTAGAAACTATGGAGGAAGATGGTACATTTGATGTATTACCTAAAAAGGAAGTTATTCAACTCAATCATGAAATGGAAAGGCTTGAGAAATTTTTAGGTGGTATTAAGGACATGACGGAAATGCCGGATGTTATATATGTGGTAGATCCAAGAAAAGAAAAGATTGCCATACAAGAAGCACGTATTCTAGGAATACCGGTTATTTCAATAGTGGACACGAATTGTGATCCGGATGAGGTTGATTATATAATCCCGGGCAACGATGATGCTATACGTGCCGTAAAATTGCTCACAGCCACTATGGCGGATGCTGTGTTAGAGGGCAAACAAGGGATTCAAACAGAAGATCAAACAGAGGATCAAACTGAAGAATAAAAAACAAACAAAATATAAAACTATGAA
>CAYOQX010000206.1:0-324 GCA_964406195.1 uncultured Alkaliphilus sp.
CTTTTCGAAACAAAACTTTCCACATCTATTTTATATTTAATAGAAGGATTTATGATTGTTACATCTGCTACCTTTCCTACACTTATGTCCCCCTTGTCTATCCCTAGTATTCTTGCAGGGTTTATTGTAAGTTTTTCTATCAATTCTGCAGGCGTAAGCCAACCTTCATCCACTAATTCAGTAATTGCAACAGGCAATGCGGTTTCCAACCCCACTATACCGAATGGCGCCTTGCTGAATTCCGTATTCTTTTCATCTGCATGATGCGGGGCATGGTCCGTCGCTATAACATCTATGATTCCCGAGCTCAAACCTTCTTTTATG
>CAYOQX010000206.1:334-2807 GCA_964406195.1 uncultured Alkaliphilus sp.
CTCACCTCTGAGCGGCGGATTCATTTTAAAATTAGTGTCCAGAGATAATACCTCTTTATCCGTCAGAGCAAAATGATGGGGACATACCTCACCTGTCACTTTTACCCCTGTATTTTTTCCGAAATCAAGCAGGTCCACGCCCAGCCTCGTACTTATATGACATATATGAAGGTCCGCATCCGCCCCTTTGGCAAGTACTATATCCCTGGCGATTATTACATCTTCCACCTGGGACAATATTCCCGCCAATCCCAACCGCCGGGAAATTTCACCGCTGTTCATAACTCCTCCCTGTAACAGCAATTCGTCCTCACAATGAGCAAAAACAGGTATATTTAATGAGCTTGCTTTCTCCATACCCATCCTCTTTAAATTGGAATTTTGAACTGTTCTGCCGTCATCGCTTATGGCACAAATACCTGCCCTTGCCATACCCTCTATATCCGATAATTCCTCGCCCTTCAGGCCCTTTGTTATACTTCCCACCACTAATATATTGACTGCGGCCTTATCCGCTGCCTTATTTTTAACAAATTCAACGATTTCTCCCGAGTCTATAGTCGGATTTGTATTCGGCATACAACAAACAGTAGTAAACCCCCCTGCGGCGGCACTTCTGCTCCCTGTTTCTATAGTTTCTTTGTGTTCAAATCCCGGCTCCCTAAAATGTACATGCAGGTCTACAAAGCCCGGAGTCACCCACAAATTGCTTGCGTCTATTATGCAGTCGGCCTCGTCGGATATTTTATCTTCAATTTTTTTAACCAACCCGTCAGCTATAAGGATATCCTTTATTCCATCCAAATTCCCGGCCGGGTTTATTATCCTTCCGCCCTTAATTAACATTTTCATATCCTAAAACCCCTTTTACAAGCCATATTTATCTATTTTAAAAATTTATCCTCAATAAGATCCACTATTTTATCTGTATCATCAAAACCAAATTGAGGTATTTCATTCTCAAATGAAAAATCCGCCACAATACAAAATAACTCCTCTTGTTTTGAATACAGTTCCTCGGAAATTTCTTTTCTGGCTACCTCCAGTTTAGGTTTATTTTCTGTTCTGTAGCCCTCCGTTATTATAATATCCACATTTTTTATATCTCTGATGACATCATCCAATTTATATTCGGTATCCGGCCTTTCTATTTTGGCCATCTTGGTTTTAGAGGATATAACCACCACATCCGATCCTGCCTTTGCATGTTTCCAGGTATCTTTGCCGGGCCGATCTATCTCAAAATCCCCTTCATAGTGCTTTATGGTCCCTACCCTATATCCTCTTTTTTTAAGTTCCTTTATTATTTTGCACAATATAGTAGTTTTGCCTACATCGGCTCTGCTTCCTACAACGGAAAACACGGGTATCATCGATATTCCTCCAAATAATCTAAAAGTTTTATTTCTATTTTATCCCCTGCATTATAAGGCCCCGTTTCGGCGGGAACGTAGAATAATGAATTTGTTGCCGACAGATCTGATAATATCCCTGAACCGGATGATATTCCCGGACCGTGTTTGTCCGGAAACTTGGTAAAAAACTCCCCATTTTTGTAATAGGTGAAGGCCGTAACCATTCTGTTCCGCCTTCCTACCTTTATATACCCGCTCTCCAGGGTGGACCTGACCTTAACCGGACCGTACTCCGTCCTGCCGCCCAATCTCAATATGGCGGGCCTGACAAGTCTTTCAAATGCGACAAATGAAGCCATAGGATTGCCCGACAGACCGAACAATAACTTGTCTTTATATCTTGCAGCCACCACAGGACCTCCGGGTTTCATATTTACCCTCCAGAATAAAATCTCCGCTCCCAACCCCTCAAATGCTTCCTTTATCAGGTCCGCGTCTCCTACGGAGGCCCCGCCTGTAGTTATTACCATATCTCCCCATTCTAATGCCGAATCCAATTTCATTTTTATAGACTGTATATCATCCTTACATATGCCAAGTATTCTTACTTTACTGCCCGTCCTTTTTACCTGAGATCCGATGGTATAAGAATTGCTGCCCCGTATTTTACCCTCTCCGGGAGTCTCATCAATACCTACCAATTCATCCCCCGTGGCTAAAACGGCAACCTTGGGGCCCCTGTATATTTTTACATTTTCCATTCCGAGAACGGCCAATATACCTATGTCGGCAGGGTTTATTATTTTACCTTTTTTAAGAACAATATCCCCTGCAGCAATATCCTTCCCTTTTTTGACTATACCGGCACCCTGCCCGGCCCTGTCAAATATTTTGACTTCCCTGTCCGTAAAAACAGTGTCTTCATATCTGACTATTGCATCCGCACCTTCGGGAACCTTGGCCCCCGTCATAATCCTGATTGCCTGCCCCTTGTTTACCGTCTTTTTACTTATGTGGCCCGCTTTAATATTATCTATGGTTTCAAGCCTGACAGGGTTTTCAGAACCCGCATTTGTGGTATCTTCGGATCTGAGTGCATAACCGTCAAGAGTTGACTT
>CAYOQX010000207.1:0-2805 GCA_964406195.1 uncultured Alkaliphilus sp.
TTGTTGCTGTTCTTGTGTCTTTATAGATATCTGTATACGTTGTATCAGGTGTATTGTTATCATATACAATTGTGTAAGTAGGTGCAGTCTTATCGATACTCATATAGATTTCATAAGGTGATGAAGTATTACCTGCTTTATCAGTAATTGTAACTGAAACCTTAATATTATTACTATTGTTATTAACAAGAATTACACTTGAGATATCTGTTACAAGGTTATTGTCCTTGTCATCTATGTTCCATGTTCCATTGGCAGTGGCTACGCTATTACTGTCATATACTGTCATATCACCATCATTACTAATTTCAACACTACCATGCTGGTTATTATCTGTATCCTGTGGTGCTTCAACACTCCACTGAATTGATTTGATACCTTCAAAACTATCTGTTACTTTAATCCCTACATTCTGATTATCTTTGTATAATGCAACATTAGTTGAATCTAGGATATTAGTTGTCTGAGTTGTAGCACTAATATGATTGCCATAATCAGCTGTTGCTTTATCTGCATCTGTTCCAACTAAACCATTATGTCTTTCAATAGATTCTGTAATAATTCCGTCATGTGTCTGCGCTGCTGCGGTTGTATTATCTACTGCATCTGTAGCAAGCGCATATATCTGACCCTTGAATCCTTCTTGAATAGTTACATATATACTATCATCTTCATCTGTTAAAACTGTCTTTTTCTCTGACTAACACCACTCATTAAATTTCTCCCATCTACTACAATCTCATAAAAAAAGCAACTATAATTACTATACTAATTTTTTTAAAATTAGCACAACAATTATAATTGCAACTTAACTACCTTAATATATGCGCAAATACGCTTACCCCTAAGTGTACCTATAGCTATATTTTTACGGTTTTAGCTTTGCGTCACTGCGTTTCCACAGTTTTGCCCCTTATGATATGTAATTTATACTCCTTGGATATTATAAGTTATATTATTATCATATGTCAATACATTTATGACTAATTTTTATTCAAATTGATATTCTATCTTTCGTTTCATAATCTACTCCTTATCTTAGTTGCTACTTAATTTTACTGCTTGAGTAAACCCCCAAGTTGAGTATAACATCGTTCTACCGTCTTCACTATAAATTTTGTAATATAAAAACCATGGATAGGTGTTGTAGTTATATCTATCTACAGTACCACATTCTGTCTCATACATATTCCAATCAGAAAATAATTTTTCTGCTATCTTATTTGCTTCCCAGTTTGTTACATCAATTACATCCGCATGATAATCAACACCATTCTCTCCATTATAAAAGTACATGGTATGTGCTGCCCCATCCATCATCGATATATAAATAATTTCTGCTCTACCTATTAAATTAGTTATTTCTTGAGCACTTATCTGTTTTTGACAAAACTGTTCTCCATAAACTGAAAACTGCTTAAAATATGCACCAATCGACTTTGAATTAGAATGTCCATCAACATATCCTTGTCTTCCCGTTATCTCATCAACCTCCGCTAACAGTTCCGTCATCTCCACTCTTCCCTGTTGTGTTGGTTCTTGTGTAACAACCTCTGACTGTGGCGCAACAGTTGGGGCTGTTGTAGCATTTGCAGTTGTATTACTTGTTATTGGAGCATTAGTCGCTGCTGTGGTTGCTACACTAGGGCTAGTTGAATTCTCCGTTGCTCCCTCAGATGACTTGCTCTCCGTAGATTTCTGCGTTGCTGTGGTTGTCTTTTGGCTTTCCGTAGTCTTCACTACACTGCTCTGATTTCTACCAGTATCATTATCAACAACCTCCGATGTCTTGTTACTGTTAATTAGAACTACTACGATTACTATTACCAGTAAAGCTACTGCAATTGCTCCCAGTATTACCATTATCTTTTTCTTTCCATTGTTGCTCTCTACATTGATATTGTTTTTTTTGTCATTGTCACTCATTAAATTTCTCCCATCTACTACAATCTCATAAAAAAGCAATTACAACTGCTATACTAATTCGTTCTAAATCAGTATAACAATTATAATTGCAACTTAACTACCTTGATATATGCGCAAACACATTTACCCCTAAATGTATCTAAGCTATTCTTTTACGGCTTTAGCTTTGCGTCACTGCGTTTCCACAGTTTTGCCCCTATGATATGTGATTTATACTCCTTGGATATTATATATTGTGACAATGTGGACATCGATTTGTAAATAGAACTTTCAGTCCCATTTTCTTTCCACATTCCTTACACAACCAGATATCCGAATTCAAAACATTTACAATAATACTAATAAAACAATACAAAGCTAAGCTTATTGCTATTGTTGAATAATCTGAAAGCATGCCGTTTATTCCTAATATCATAACAATAAGAGACACAATTAAGCCCACTCTGCAAAACCAAATACGTGTTACAAATTTTGTTTTATTACGCGTCAATATAAATCCTGTGAATAAAGCTATCACAATTCCGTTAATTATTAAAAATAATATCTCTGATACACTTAAACTTCCCATTTCTTTTCCATCTGCTTCGAAAAAGGAAATATGATTTTTTCGCCATGAATCTAACGAATCATCTTCCCCCTCTTTCTTGCACAAATCATATGTAATCTCTTTGAATGGAAGCACCGTTACTGCTGTTGTTCGAATAATGCATCTAGCATTCCCATCCCAATCCGTCACAACATTATAATCTCCTTTATTTGGAATTGGTTCTTTTTCAAATTCATATTCCCATATACTGCTAGATGTAGCTTTCTTAATTCCTTCCATGTTACTATTCACAGTCAAATAAATAAATAAAAAGAGCTTACTCTGAACATAAG
>CAYOQX010000208.1:0-2778 GCA_964406195.1 uncultured Alkaliphilus sp.
AATGAAGAATTTCCTAATTTAGAATGGGATGTAGCATTAATACCGAAAAGCGTGACTGGAGAAAGATATGTCCCCTATGTTGCAAATGCTTGGTTTATATACAAGAAAGCAAAGCCTGAAGCAAAAGAAGCAGCAAAACGTTGGCTTGATTTTTGGTTATCTGATGAGGTTCAATATATGTTAGCGAGCGAAGGGACTAACATGCCTATTAATAAAAAAGCATTTGAAAAGGTTCAAAAGACATTACCTCCACCAGCTAGCAGAGAAGTATTTATTGATTATTTGAATGAGGCAGGTGCCAATTTGGATCTTAATCCAACATGGAATGCTTGGAATCCGATTGTTGCAGCTGTTATGGAAAGGATTTATGGTAAAAGGGTAGGTGTAAATGAGGGGATAGCGGAAATGCATAAAGAGGTGGAAGATATTTTGAGAAAAGGGGTGAGGTAATTTTTTAGTTTAAGATTGGAGGTTAGAACATGGGAGAACGTGAAAAATGGGGATATTTATTTTCTCTTCCTTACATTATCTATTTAGCATTGTTTTTTGTGGTTCCTGTTATACTTCTTATTTTTCTCAGCTTCACTCATTACAATGGATTTACCGCACCAAGCTGGGTTGGTTTAGAAAATTGGATTTCGGTCTTTAGTGATCACAAGGTTTGGCATGCGCTGAGGAACACTTCTTTTTTCGCACTAATTTTTGTACCTTTACAAACTATTGTAGCATTAATTTTAGCTTTTTTGATGCAAAAAACAACGGTTGGAACATCAACTCTTCGTGCGATGTACTTTATTCCAGTAGTTACTCCATGGGTTGCAGCAACAGTTATTTTTTCAGTATTGTTCTTACCTGAAACAGGTTTAGCAAGTAGGGCTGTTGCCAAACTAGGTATTAAAAATGCACAGTGGTTTTTAAGCCCAAATTGGCTGGAAGTTATGGGGACTTTGGCTCTTTTCAATACCTGGAAAGGGATCGGCGACTCTATGGTGATTTATCTATCTGGTTTGCAGGGGATACCTAAAGAAGTAAATGAGGCAGCTATTATTGATGGTGCTTCAACGTGGCAACGTTTTAAGCACGTGACATTGCCTTTGATTTCACCTACAACATATCTAATAGTGGTATTGAGTACGATCTCGGCGTTTAAGGTTTTCGAATTGGTATTATTGTTAGCTGGTTCGGATAAAACAACTTCGATTCACGTTTTGAATACTTTGATTTACAGAACAAGTTTTACAGAACTTGCATTTGGCGAAGCTGCAGTAGTGAGTTGGGTTTTAATTGCAATAGTATTTGCTCTGAATGTTTTCTACAGGTCACTTGAGAAGAGGTTGGTTCACTATGAATAAAACAAATGTTACTAAGTATATAGTTTTCGGTCTACTAATACTTGGGGCACTTATTACAATAATGCCCTTCTTGTGGGCAGTGTCAACCTCTTTTAAAACAATAAGTGAATATGCAATGAACGGTAGTTTGAGTTTAAAAAAAATTAATTTTGATAATTACCGAAAAGTATTATTTCAAAACGATATAGGACGTTATGCATTAAATAGTATGTTTGTCAGTGTAATGCGTGTTGGAGGAATACTTCTTTCCTGTTCTTTAGTGGGCTATGCTTTGGGCGTCTTAAAATTTAGAGGCAGTAATGTTATTTTTGGTTTGGCAATTGCAACTATGTTTCTACCAAATACAGCAACGATGATTCCTGCATATCTAATTTGGAATAAGCTTGGAGCTGTTGGTACCTATATTCCTTTGATACTTCCTGCTTTTTTAGGTTCTGCATTTGGAATATTTCTTTTGCGTCAATTTTATGCAACATTACCAGATGAACTTTACGAGGCAGCACAAATCGATGGCTGTAACCCAGGTATGGCATTTTGGTATATATATTTTCCCTTGACCAAAACGCCACTAGCAGCATTGGCGGTATTTACATTTATTAGTGCATGGAGTGATTATTTGGGACCTTTGATTTATTTACGCGATAAATCTAAATATACACTTACAATTGGTTTAGCATATCTAAAAGGCCAATATCATTCAGATATTCCAGGACAAATGGCCGCATCTATGCTTACAATTTTGCCGGTGTTGGTTTTGTTTCTTTTCTTACAAAGGTATTTTATTGAAGGTATAGCATCGGCGGGTAAAAAAGGCTAGTTTATAAAAAATGCATTTCACAATAGCTAGAACGAGATTTTAATTTTAGCTATTGCGACTTTAAAGAGAATCCAGTACGCTTCGTATTGTATGTTTGGGGACATAAAAATGAGGCAGAAGATTGAGAGCAAAGAATCTGGCATTAGCTTTATTTTAACGTAACTAAAATGTATGGAGGGTGATTAAATGAGAACGAAAAACTCTACTAAAATAGGGATATTATTTTTTGTGACGCTGGTAATAATTTCCCTGGTTAAAACTAGTTATGCTGCTACAACAGGGCCGAATATTTTTTTTACTGGGGGATTTGAATTAGAACCATTAAAATGGACTCTTACCGATGATGCAGTAATAGATGATACGGTGTTATTCGAAGGCAAGCGCTCTCTTAGGATTAGAGGCAAGGAACAGCGCATAATGCTTATTGGGAAATCCCTGCGGCCCCAGGACAATCAATGATATTAAAGGTGTGGATCAAAACAGAAGAATTTTCTGGTTTTACTCCGAAATTAACTATAACTTTTAAGAATATAAATAAGGGATATATGACTCCTAACTATCCTACGGAAATTGTTCCAAAATATGGAACTAATGATTGGGAGTTGTATG
>CAYOQX010000209.1:0-2757 GCA_964406195.1 uncultured Alkaliphilus sp.
CTGAGACCTGCGGTGCCGAATTCCAGTTCCTTATAGAACCTGTCTATTATCTCCTTCTGATTGTCCTTTATTTCCCGCAGTTCCCGCTTTGTTTCCTCATCAAAATAAGAACCGTTTAACCAATTGTTATAGTTTTTCAGTGCAGTAATTTCCATAATCCTACCTCCCAATATATAATCTATATTATATATCCTTATACTATATAATACCCAACCATGCTAAATACTATATAATACAGGTTATACTAAACTTGAAATCGGCCGAATGCTGTCGGGGTTTGTCGGGATTGATGATAAAATATGATGCATGTACCGGTGGTTTTGTTGGAATCCCGGTTGCAGTCGGTCATCGTGGTTTTACGGCTCAAAAAACTTGAAAAAACAGCTTGGATATGGGTTATAATAGAATCATATGAACATTAGATTTTATGGGGGTGAAATATATGAAAAAGTCTTCAAGAAAACGCAGGAGATATTTGATATTGGCTGCCGTGCTTGTTCCGGTACTGGCGTTGACCGTTTTATTTACGAGATACCATTCAATTTATAAGGAACTGATCAATCCGTCGGCGCCGGATTCCGAAACTACCGCTCCAGTTAAAAATCCGTTTGATGATATAGAAGCAATCGAAGAAAACGGAAATAACGGGAAAGTGCCGGAAGGTGAAGATTCCGCCGGTGGGCAGTCGGGTTCCCAAAACGGGGCTGCAGACGGTGCGGAAACCAATCCGGGTGGCGGAGCAAATCCGAATACCGGAACGGATACTGCCGGTAATACGGAAAAACTCTCCTATAATTATATTTTAGGAGTATATAAAAGCAGATTTGAAGGATTGCAGGGACAGCAGGAAGGCAAACTCTATTCCTTGTTGGAGCAGGGAAAAGAGGAATATATCAGCGGAGGATCAAAAAAGACATCAATTGTCAGTCTGGGTCCTAAGTATTTAAAAATGGCCAATAACCTGGAAAAACAAACAAATCGGGAGTTCAATGCGCTAATCAATGAGCTGGAAACCGAGCTTAGGAATAATTCTTATGAAACCGGTGTGGTTAAAGAAATAAGAAATTACTACAACTACTGTAAGAAAAGTTTAAGGGCCCGGCTGGTCAATGAAGCGGCGGGCCATCTATAATTTGCTTATTCCTAAGAACCCCAGGATGCCGGTGATTGCACCGATAGCGTCGATGAAAACATCCCTGACCTGTGCACCCCTGCCCGGCACGAATAATTGATGAAATTCATCAAACAGGGCATAGAGGGTGCAAAATGCCAGTGAAAGGATAATTCCTTTTGATGTTTTCATACCGCTTCTTTTGAATACATTCATGACCAGCGCACCCAAAACTAAATAAATGAAGAAATGAGCACTTTTCCTCAGCAGATGGTTCGCTTTTTTGATGCTGAAATTAAAACCCGGGGCGATTACCTCTGCCCTTTCCATGATAACCTTTGTTATTGTCTTGCTGAGTTTGTTGGACTTGCTGACTTCTTGGGCGGATAGGCAAAAAATTAAGAGCATCCATAAGAATACCAATGCCCAATATATTATTATTTTATGTTTTTTCAGTCTAAGCATCGGTGTTTCCCCTCCGTGGGTTTTGAATGTTTGTGCAGGTTCTTGGGCCTGTTTTCAAGCTGTTTTTGAATCGTTTTCCTATTGTTTGAATTGTTTCCAATTATATCACATGATAAACAATTTAGTTAGGCAGACTTTTTCTCATGAAACCTTCGATGAAATCCGCTCCCGCATACCCTGTTGCTACAATGGTGAATAATGTCTGTTTTTCTATCTCCTTGTCGAATAATGCAATAGAGCCTATGGCTCCCGCAATGCCTCCTATTACCAGACTGGTCACCAATAGTCTTGCATCGAACCAGTCTTTAGTTCCTCTGTCATAGTTCTTTTTCAGTCCGACTATAACTCTGGCCCCCTGTCCGACTACGCCCAATAAAAAACCGAGGGCAACAAATGCAGTGGTCTCGATAATATCCATTTTTACACCTCCATTCGACTGCATCGAATTCCCTGTCTGTCCGTTTGTCATGTTTTGAAGCACCTTATATATCAATCCCCATTATCCATTGTATGCGTGGGGAATTCTGAAAATACGAAACACACCCAGTAGATATTTCTATCGGGAGGATTTCTGAAAATACGAAACACCCTGTAGATATTTCTACCGGGAGGATTTCTGAAAATACGAAACACCCTATAGATATTTCTATCTATGGGGTGTTTGTTTTTTATTGGGACAAGACTTCCGGGACAGAACTCCCGTCCCCGTGTCCCCGTGTCTCTCTGATTTGGGACACAACTCCCGTCCCCGTGTCCCTCCCCGTGTCCCTCTTAGGCATGAATTGTTGTCCCTGTTTTTCCTCTGATTCCTTCTCGGGCTTTTTGCAGCAGGGTAATGAGGGAGGTTCTCCCTTTTTTGGATTCGGCAAATTTGATTGCGGCTTTTATTTTCGGCAGCATGGAACCTGATGCAAAGTGTCCTTCTTTAATATACTGCTTTGCTTCGTCCGTGCTCAGGTCGCTGAGCCATTTTTCATTTTCTTTACCGAAATTTATTGCAACCTTTTCCACGGCTGTCAGCATAATAAAAAAGTCCGCATCCAGTTCTTCGGCTAATAGGCAACCGACAAGGTCCTTGTCTATTACCGCATCCACCCCCTTCAGACTGTCCCCCTCCTCTACTACAGGTATGCCTCCACCTCCGCAAGAGATTACCAATTGCCTGCTTTCCACTAAGGCCC
>CAYOQX010000210.1:0-2724 GCA_964406195.1 uncultured Alkaliphilus sp.
CTACCCCCATCTGATTTTCATAATGATTGATGCTACTATATTATAGCATGTACTATTATTGTGTCAAGTACCTTTGTTTTTTGTCGTTTTTTGTTTTTGTGTATCAAATGCACACAGACAATTATATTATATACTTTCCTGCGGTTTATAAAGAGGACCCGCCGAGCGGGTCCTGAGTCTCAGAATCCCCTACTGGACCCTCCTCCACCGGAAGATCCTCCTCCGCCAAAGCCGCCGCCCGAAGACCCCCTTCCTCCGAAACCGCCGCCTCCAAAGCCCCCGCCGCCTCTAGGAAATGAGTCATTATCATTGAATGGAGAGGATCTGTGTGAACCCCTTCCATATCCTCCATAGCCTCTATATCTTCCTATCCCGGGCGATAAAAACAGAGCGATGACAATTAAAAAAAATATCGGTAAAACCGGGAAAAAGATTGTTGAACCGGTATCTTCTTCGGATTCCGCTACGTGCAATTCTTCTATATTTATATCATATTCATCACAGATAGTATCCACCAGAACTGAAAATCCATTAAACGCTCCTGTATTATAGTCATCATTTTTCAAACTTGGAATTACATAATTATCCAATATACTGCCGGTCTTACCATCCGGCAGAGCACCTTCCAACCCATATCCCACTTCTATCCTGACTTTTCGTTCGTTTTTGGATATTATGAACAATACACCATTGTTTTTGTCCACGTCCCCTATACCCCACTGCCTGAATAACCTTAACGCATAGTCTTCTACTTCCAGTCCATCGAGGCTGTTGACCATAACCACGACCACCTGGGAACCTGTTTCTTTCTCCAGTTTTTTATTTATGTTAATTATATAATCTTTAGTTTCATTGGATATTGAATTTGTTTCATCATAAACATAAAATTCATCAGGTGGGTCGGGCATGTCTATGTTCGCATAGACCGGGAAAACGGTAAGCAAAATTTGTAAAACTATTAAAAGTAATATTAAAAATCTGTTTTTTCTCACCATACACCACCTTCATATAACATACCCCGAAACATCATCTAAAATTCCACTTCGGGGGTTTCCGCATCTTCCGGACTTATTTCAAAGTATTCTTTTTGACCGAAGCCAAACATATTGGCTATCATATTTGTAGGAAATCTTCTAACCTTACTATTAAATTTTTTAACTATTTCATTATAGTCCATCCTTGAAACAGCCAATCTATTCTCTGTTCCGGCTAATTCATCCTGAAGTCTTATAAAATTTTCATTGGCCTTGAGTTCCGGGTATTTCTCAATTACTATATTCAGGTTCTGCATGCTTTTGTTCAGTTCATCTTCAGCCATGGCGTATTCCTCAGGTGTATTTGCCTCTAATATACCACTCCTGGCCTTAGCTACCCCAAGAAAAACTTCTTCCTCATGACTTGCATAACCTTTAACCGTATTTACCAGATTAGGTACTATATCGGCTCTTCTTTTTAATTGGTTTTCTACCTGTGCCCATTTATTATTTACTTCTTCGTCCAGCCCCACAAGACTGTTATAACTACCGGCAAGACTGCCTATTGAAATAAATATAATGCTTATTATTAATATTATTGCTATAAGTGACCTTTTCATCGCATCAGCCTTCTTTCTCTTATTTATATCGTATTCTTTTCCAAATTTTCCGGCGGTCCCCGTAAAATATCCAGGCATATTATTATAATCGTTATTTTTGAACATGATTCTATTTGTATTACAATTTTAAAATATTTATCATCCTGCCTCTTTCAATATTTCTTTCTCCCTCGGGTACTTCAATTAAACAATTACTGCGTGACTGGGTCTTGACCGCACCGCAAAGTTGGTTTTTATGAGGTGCCGCATATATACAACCGTTTTTTTCGTGAAAATCCGCCCATAGAAATCCCCTCAGCTTACTTCGACGGGATATAGGCTCTAACAATCTTCCCTTGATCTGTTGCAACTCCCTATTTGCACCGATAAGCCTTGAAATAATGGGAAAAACAAGCACCAGCATTGTAATGGCGGCACCTGCCGGATTACCCGATAAACCAATCAACAACTGTTCCGGCCTTGCAGAGGCTACAACCGGAGCTCCCGGACGAACAGCAATTTTATTAAACAGTCTGGAAGCGGAAGCCCGGACCATGGAGTCTTTGATGATATCATAATCCCCCGAAGCAGTCCCACCGGTTGAAACTACAATAGGTAAATCCAGTTGATAGGCCTTTTCATATGTTTTAACCACATCTTCAACCCGATCTTCGACAACACCCAAATTTATCGGAATACCTCCCGCCTGCCGAACAATTTCCGCAATGGTATAAATATTAGAAACCCGCAATTGCCCGTGTTGCAGTTTTTCATGTACTTCTACAAGCTCGTTACCCGTCGCAAAGATACCTACCCGGGGTTTTTCATAGACAGGAACGGTTCCGATTCCTAAGGTTGCTAAAATTCCCATATGGACCGCTTTGAGGATTATCCCGCACGGCAACAAAAATTCACCTTCGGATATATCCTCGCCTTTTAAGGCAACATATTCACCCTTCTCAATTACTCTTTTAATAAGCAATTCAGAACCCCTTTTAATAACCCTTTCCTGTTTTATAATACAGTCTGCCCCTCGGGGCAGAGGTGCCCCGGTAAAAATTTTCACGGCTGTCTTAGGACCTATTTTTTTCTTTACACCGGAACCGGCGGCCACAGTATCTATTATTTTCAGATTTATCGGGTTGCTTGAT
>CAYOQX010000211.1:0-2719 GCA_964406195.1 uncultured Alkaliphilus sp.
GAATGGAGTGTTCTTGAAAAGTGTATAAAATATCAATTAAGATAAGAAAGGATGTGAAAATGTGGACTTAAACAAATTTACACAAAAAAGTCTGGAGGCAATACAAGAATCACAAAATATAGCTATAAAAAACGGGAATCCGCAATTAGAAGAAATCCATATCCACTATGGTTTGGTAAACCAACAAGGCGGACTGATACCCAGAATAATATCATATATGGGGGAAAACGCTCTGCTTGTTAAAAACGATGTAGAAAGGGAAATAGACAGATTACCCAAACAAACAGGAGGCGGGGGCTCTCTTTATCCAAGCCGTGGGTATACAAAAATATTAAATTCAGCCGAGGAGGAAGCGGGAAGATTTGGAGACAAATATGTTGGGGTAGAGCATATTTATATAGCGTTGCTCAAGGAAAAGGGAATAATTTCGGAAAAGATATTCAGGAAACACAATATAAACCAGCAAAAATTTTTAGAAACTCTGATGAAGGTCAGGGGGAGCCAAAATATTACGTCAGATAATCCCGAAGGTACTTATGAAGCTCTCAGTAGATTTGGAAGGGATCTGGTGGAAGAGGCCAGGAGGGGGAAAGTAGATCCGGTTATAGGACGGGATAGTGAGATCAGAAATGTAATAAGAATCTTATCCCGTAGGACGAAGAACAACCCTGTGTTGATAGGAGATCCCGGTGTAGGTAAAACAGCCATAGCCGAAGGATTGGCTCAGAGGATTGTTAACGGGGATGTTCCCGAAGGTCTGAAAGACAAAACCATATTTGCTTTAGATATAGGTGCCCTCGTAGCTGGTGCAAAATATAGGGGGGAATTTGAGGAAAGGCTGAAGGCGGTATTATCGGAAATTGAGAAATCCGAAGGCAGAATAATAATGTTTATAGATGAACTTCACAACATAGTCGGTGCCGGAAGGGCGGAAGGTTCTATGGACGCTTCAAACCTCTTAAAACCAATGCTCGCAAAGGGAGAAATCCGCACAATAGGTGCAACTACCCTAGACGAATATAGAAAGTATATTGAAAAAGATGCGGCTTTGGAGAGAAGATTCCAAAAAGTTTTGGTTACCGAACCCAGTGTCGAAGATACCATATCTATTTTGAGAGGACTGAAGGAAAGATATGAGATACATCATGGAATCAGAATTTCAGACGGTGCAGTTATAGCCGCAGCTACCCTTTCCGATAGATATATAAGCGACAGATTTCTGCCCGATAAGGCCATAGACTTGATGGATGAGGCCTCTGCCATGATAAGAACGGAAATAGACAGCATGCCTGTTGAAATAGATGAAATCAGAAGAAAGATCTTACAGCTGGAAATAGAAAGAGCAGCATTAAAAAAGGAAACAGACCAGGCTTCAAAGTTAAGGCTAGAAAAATTAGAAAAGGAATTGGCCGATTTGAAAGAGAAATTTGATGTACTCAAGGTCAAATGGGAAGATGAAAAGAAAAACATTGTAAAAATAAAGGATATAAAAGAGGAAATTGACAAAGTTAAGAGACAAATTGAGGAAGCAGAAAGGAATTACGATTTAGAAAGACTGTCCGAACTTAAATACGGTACCATAGTAGGTTTAGAAAGAAATCTTGAAGAAGCATATGCCAAAGAAGATGATGACAAAATGCTCAAAGAGGAGGTCACAAAGGAGGAAATAGCCGAAGTTGTAGCAAAATGGACAGGGATACCGGTTACAAAACTTGTATCAACGGAAAGGGAAAAACTTTTAAATTTGGATGAAATACTTCATAAGAGGGTTATAGGACAGGATGAGGCCGTGGATGCGGTGGTAGATGCGGTTATAAGAGCACGCGCCGGAATGAAGCAACCTGACAGGCCTGTGGGAAGTTTTATATTCCTGGGCCCTACGGGAGTGGGGAAAACGGAACTTTCAAAGGCGTTGACATCCGCCTTGTTTGACGACGAAAGAAATATGGTGCGGATAGATATGAGCGAATACATGGAAAGGCATGCAGTTTCCAGGTTAATCGGTGCTCCGCCGGGATATGTGGGTTATGACGAAGGGGGACAACTGACTGAGGCTGTAAGAAGAAAACCTTATTCCGTTATTTTGTTTGATGAAATTGAAAAGGCTCATTCCGATGTGTTTAATATACTCCTTCAAATTTTGGATGACGGCAGGCTTACAGATAATCAGGGAAGAACGGTAGATTTTAAAAATACAGTAATCATTATGACATCAAACATAGGCTCTTCATATTTGTTGGAAGGAATAAGACTTGATGGAACCATAGATGCCGGTGCAAGGGAAATGGTAGAATCCGAGATGAGGAGGACATTCAAACCGGAGTTTTTAAACAGAATTGACGAAATAGTGATGTTCAGGCCACTGCAAAAAGATGAAATATTTAAAATAATTGACCTGCAAATAGAAGAAATTAAATCAAGGCTGAAAGACAGACAAATAAATGTTGATTTTACTGATGAGGCAAAGGAATTGGTTCTAAACAGGGCATATTCAATTCAATATGGAGCCAGACCTGTGAAAAGGTTCCTGCAAAAAGAACTGGAAACCGGAATAGGAAGACTTATTATCAAAGGAGATGTAAAAGACAGGGATACTATCAGGGTCACGACTGAGCAAGGAAAGCTGGCACTGGCGGTTAATAATTAAACATAATACGGGACGGTTCGGACTGTGTGAAAAAGCACTTTTCTCGCTTTTTGTCATTGCTATGAAAGCCCC
>CAYOQX010000212.1:0-2400 GCA_964406195.1 uncultured Alkaliphilus sp.
CATACCTGTTTGCGAAAAAATAGGGGATCTTGAAAGGGCGAATAAATATAAAAACATTATACCCCAACTAAAGAAATCCATAGAAACCAATGCATGGGATGGAGAATGGTATAAAAGGGCCTTTTTTGATGACGGTATCCCTATAGGTTCGAGAGAAAGCGGAGAATGCACTATAGATTCAATAGCCCAATCCTGGTCGGTGATTTCCGGAATGGGAGATGCGGAAAGGTCAAAAATTGCCTTGGAATCTGCAGAAAATTATCTGGTAAATGAAGAGGAAGGTGTGGTTGCTTTGCTCACACCGCCATTTGATGACACGGAACTGGACCCCGGATATATAAAATCTTATGTTCCGGGTGTGAGGGAAAACGGCGGCCAGTATACTCATGCGGTTGCCTGGTTTATCAGGGCCTTTGCCATGTTGGGTGAGGGTGACAAGGCTTATAATATACTTCGACTTATAAATCCGATAAACCATACCAGGTCCCTGATAGAATGCTCAAAATATAAGGTTGAACCCTATGTGATGGCAGCTGATGTATATACAAATCCTCAGCACTTGGGGAGAGGGGGGTGGACCTGGTACACAGGCTCCTCAGGATGGATATACAGGGTAGGATTAAGAGATATACTCGGTTTCAGAATAGAAAAAGACAAACTGTATATGGATCCGTGTATACCCGAGGATTGGGAAGGGTACAGCATCAGATATATCTATAAAAACACCACATATAACATAGAGGTAAAAAATCCGGGAGGAGTGAATAACGGGGTAAGTAGAATAATGGTAGACGGAATTGAAACAAAGGAATATATTGACCTGATAGATGATGGGGCGGATCATTCTGTTGTGGTGGAACTTGGATAAGGAACGATAATTTGTATAAGTTCCTTAGGCATAATCTACCTAATTTTTCCTTCAATTCAGGAGATAGTACAACATTATCGGTTATTATACTTTTACAACGGGTAAATAATCTATATAATATACAATGAAGGGATGTTGGAATTCAGCCTTTTAAGTTTAAGGACGGATAAGATACAAAAGGTAGATTAAGGTATAATAAAAAAACATTAAGGGTGATTTAATATGGGTAAAATATCTGGTTTTTATACTATGCCTCATCCACCAATAGTTATTCCTGAAGTAGGGAGAGGCGAGGAGAAAAAGATTAAAAGTACATATGATGCCTGTAATAATGTAGCCGAACAAATAGCGGGCATCAATCCGGACACAATAATAGTGATTACACCGCATGGACCTGTTTTTAGTGATGCGGTTGCAATATCCGCCGAAGCAAATATATACGGTGATTTAAGCAGATTTAATGTACCCGATGTTCAGTTGGATTTACAAACAGATGTAACATTAATGGAGGAAATAGTCAAACATTCGGAAGAAAACAATGTTCCGATTGTAAAAATAACTGAAAGTGCTGCCGGGAGATACGGTATTAAACATGAGTTGGATCACGGAACCCTGGTACCGTTATATTTTATAAACAAAAAAATTTCCAACTATAAAATAGTTCATATAACTTATGGGATGTTACCCAAGCTTCAACTTTATAAATTCGGCATGAGTATCAAAAATGCTGTGGAAAGTAGTGGTACTAATGCGGTGTTTATTGCCAGTGCTGACCTGTCCCACAGGCTTACCGAGGACGGCCCCTACGGATATAATCCTTATGGAGAAAAATTTGATAAAGAAATCATATCACTTCTTGAAGATGGAAATGTTTCAGGTGTATTTAATATGGATCCTGTCACCGTAGAGGAAGCCGGGGAGTGCGGACTCAGATCATACTATATTATGCTGGGTGCAATGGATGGATATAGTATTAAGGGAAATCTTTTATCATATGAAGGTACCTTCGGGGTCGGATATTCCATCATGAGTTTTGAATTGGAAAAAGGCGCCGAAAACATATACGAACGATTGTTGGAAAAAGGTCAAAATAATATTATGAAAAAGACAGAGAATGAAGATCCCCATGTGAGGCTTGCACGAGAGAGCCTGGCAGGTTATCTAACCGACGGAAACTATATAGATATACCTGAATATGTAACGGATGAAATGAAGGAAACAAAAAGAGGTGTATTTGTAACACTAAAAAAAGAGAGCTCGCTTAGGGGATGCATAGGTACATTTATACCTACAACCGAAAATATATGTAAAGAAATTATTAAAAATGCTGTAAGTGCCGGAATGCATGACCCGAGATTTCCGCCTGTGAGAATAGAGGAATTGGATGATATAGACTTTTCCGTGGATGTACTTACAGAACCAAAAAAATCTTCAATAAAGGAACTCGACCCGAAGAAATACGGCATAATAGTTAAGAGCGGGTTTAAATCAGGATTGTTGCTGCCTGATTTGGATGGAGTCGATACTGTGGA
>CAYOQX010000212.1:2410-2719 GCA_964406195.1 uncultured Alkaliphilus sp.
TTGCCCTTCAAAAAGGCGGTATATCTGCTAATGAAGAGTATACCATTGAAAAATTTGAGGTTATAAGGCATACATAAGGGTTGGAATATTAAAGTGAGGGTGATATCTTGTTACATGATGCATTGTTTTTCGAAGAATATGAGGATAAAATAAAATGCTTACTGTGTCCTCACAATTGTATTATAGCCGAAGATAGATTTGGACTATGTTCCGTGAGGACAAATAAGGGTGGCGTTCTGAAAACAATAAATTACGGAGAATTAACGGCAATGGCAAGCGATCCTGTGGAAAAGAAGCCCCTCTATCATT
>CAYOQX010000213.1:0-2719 GCA_964406195.1 uncultured Alkaliphilus sp.
ATATATATATAACTATTTAACTACTTTTAACTAGTTTTAAAGATTTTCGGAATTTTTAGCCCACTAATTTACTGGCATACAGCGTTTTATAGACGAGAGATACCCTCATTTTGGGGGTTTATAGACGAGAGATACCCTCATTATAGACGAGAGATACCCTCATTATAGACGAGAGATACCCTCATTTAAAACGAAATATACTAGCGATATTTCGTTAAATAATATATAATAAATATATAATGATAAGGGGGAAATAAGTAATGGAAAAAGGTGACTTAGTCATAAAACATAATGATCTAATAGAGGCTAGATATGATTTAAATCCAGTTGAACAAAAAATAATATTATATGCTGTAACTAAAATAGATACAAATAAAGATAAATTCGGTATAATACAAATAGAAGCGACAGAATTGGCTGGGTTAATGCAGAGTCAAACTGGAAGATATAAAGAATTTAGGGAAGTTGCAAATGATTTAATGAATAGAAAAGTTTATTTAAAAGATAGACCTAATCTGGATGTTAGATGGTTGGCAAGTAGTGAATACATTGGAAATGGTATAATAGAGTTAGAATTTAGCGAAAAGCTAATACCTTATTTACTTCAACTTAAAAAGAAGTTTACAAGATATCAAATAGGGAACATTTTAATGCTAGAAAATAAATACAGTATTAGAATATATGAACTTATGAAACAGTATGAAAAAATAGGTACGAGAGAGTTTGAATTAAGTGATTTTAAAAACATACTAATGTTAGATGGACAATATGAGAGAATTTATGATTTTGAAAGATTTGTGTTAAAACCATCAATGATTGAAATCAATGGATACACTGATATTATTATCAATTATGAAAAAGTCAAAAAAGGTAGAAAAGTCATAGGACTATTCTTTACAATAGAATCCAAGATACAAAATCAGGTATATATCGATTATCTTAATGAACAGTATGATATAGAAGATATGAAGGAAAAGATGGGAATTAAGGGTGAACATTTCAATGAAAAACAGGTTTTAGAACTTTATGAAAAAGCAATAATAAAAACAGAAAGTGAGGACATTGATCCTTTTGAATACGTGAAATTAAACTACTTGCATATGATTGGCAAAGGAACAGCTAGGAATAAATTTAGCTATTTGATGGCTGCCTTGGAGGATGATTACGCTACGGCAGCTGGATATCTAAGTTTTTTAAAAAAAGCAAATGAAGCATAGGATACGAATTTTATTTGTATCGGGGGTATTGATATGAAAACTGTACGTGAGGTCTCAAAAGAATTAGGTGTTTCTAGACAGACAATTTACAGTAAGTTAACAGACAATTTTAAAAAGAAATTTACAACAACAAAGATAGTGAATGGCAAGGAAACTCTTGTAATTAACAATGATGGTGTTGATTATCTAAAAAACATGGTAGACAAGCCTGACAGTCAAGCCGATAGTCAAACTGACAGTAAATTTGACTACCAGCTTGACAATGAATTAATTGGACTATTGACAGATACAATAGAAATTTTACAAAGGCAACTTGAGGTTAAAGATATCCAAATTATGGAGTTAAATAAAAGACTTGAGGAAGCTCAGGAGCTTAACAGGAATAACCAGATTCTATTACATAGACAACAGGAACCAAAGATGATTGAAGCCAAAGGAGAGTCCGAAGAGAAAAAAAGTTTGTGGTTTAAAAATCTATTTAAGGGGAATTAATCTAAATGATAGAACCTTATATAATTTCTAATAAATAAAGGTCTACCTGAAACATTGCTTTTGGGGAAATAATATTCCAGAAAGGACTTAATTTACATGAATAAAGAAACCAATATCCAAAATTTAATATTGGATCCTGGAAAAAAGAAAAAAATTTTATGAGCAAATAGATAAAAATTATGTAGAAGAGAATGATGAAAGAGAAATTTTTGAAGGTATGGACAGGAGAAGAAAGGTAAAATCAGTCCATAAGAAACCAAGATAAGGTTTACAAAACACTTTTTAGATATATAATGTTAAATATCCAGAACTTTCTGGGGAAATGGAATTGTTCCGGAAAGAAACTTATAATACAGATAGGTGTGCAGACCTACCTGTATTATTTTTGTTATTTTCCAAAGTTTTTAACTATCTTAATTATTGAAATTCTGCAATGGACAAATTGACGATTCGAATGGACATAGGGGTACTTTTGGTCAGACACCCTTATTTTTTATATTGCAGGGGACATAACCATTGAAAAAATACTTGAAGTCCAAAAAGGGGACTTCTAAAGATCAAAAAATTTCTGATAGGGTTCTTTTGATTATCAGAAAGGGGGTAGCGTTTCTAATTTTAGGGATTTTACAAAATAGTACAAATGACAAACTGGTAAAAGTCCACTAGTATGTTAAAATCTACAGAAAAAGTTAGACTTCGATAAATGAAATTATTTTTTTGTTATCTTCCAATTTGTCAATTTATATGATATAATCACAAAAAAGACAAATTAATGTGAGGTGGTAGCATGGCCACAGTAGAACCAATTAGAGATCCAAAAAAAATAGATGCTATGAAAAGCTACTTAAAGGGAGAAAACATAAGAGACTATGCAATGTTTACTGTTGGAGTTAATGTTGCCTTAAGAATTTCAGATTTATTAAAATTAACCTGGGGTGATGTCTTAGATGAAAATGGCAATAAATTTAAGACTATAAAGATTGAAGAAGGAAAAACTTCTAAAAAAAGGG
>CAYOQX010000214.1:0-2713 GCA_964406195.1 uncultured Alkaliphilus sp.
GCTGTTCATATGAATGCTTACAAAATAATCCGCTTTGCTGTCGTTTGCAACCTTAACCCTGTTGGCCAACTCCACCCTTCTGTCATCCCGTCTGGTCAGTATTACATCAACACCATGTTTTTTTAGTATCTGATCTACACTTATTGCAATACTTAAATTTATGTTCTTTTCCATAAGACCCGTAGGTCCTAAGGCGCCGGAATCATTGCCTCCATGGCCGGGATCTATACATATTTTCATATTAATTCTCCTTTCACCGCTTTTTTCTGGATTTTTGCTCCTTTAGATATGCCAGATATATTGATTCGCGTTTTTTCTCCCTTTCCTTCTTTAATTTCATAATAGTCTTATAAAACTCTTCCCGTGTGGGAAATTTATCCGTATCTATTTTAACATCCCCCTCTGAGAATAATCATTACCTGGTCTACCTGATTATATATTTTATATTTTCATTTCCCCTTCGTAATCCTCTGAGAACAACTATTATTTGTTTATCCGGTCCTCATTTTTTATAAGTGTTTGGATGCGCCTATATACCCCGCTGTCCGTCAGAGAAAACATTTTACCTATTTTCTCAAGGCTCAGTTTTTCCTCATGATGCAACCTTTTCATTTCTATGGTCTCTACCTCTCTGAGTTCCTCCGGGGTAATGTCCATAAGTCCATACTTTATAAAAATATGTTCCGGCAGATATTCCTTATCTGATAATATAATCTCATGCAGTGCATAAAAATTCTTGGCTAACGGATCCATAACATCCTCCCTACCCCCTTATGTGGTTTATGCTATTTTGTAACACCTTTTGTTGTTACCACTTACATAATACACTACACTTTCTTGTTATTCAATAAAAATAACAAATATTTATGATAAAAAGCTATATGCATTAACAACATGATGTGGTATCATTAATAGTATAAACAAACGGCTAATTTTGCCATGGGGCAGAAGGGAGAGATTATAAAAATGATACGTATCAGACAACTCCGAAAGGAAAAAGGCCTGAAACAAAGTGACCTGGCTGTAGAATTTGACATATCACAGCAAACTATAAGCAGTTATGAAAAGGGAGTAAGGGAACCTGATATTGCCACACTAAAAAAATTAGCGGATTTCTTTGATGTGTCATTGGATTTTCTTCTGGGAGAAACCGATATCAGAACACCCGTAGAAACATTGGCCCTCAGCAGGTCTGACGGATACAAAAACGGTTTGCCCGATGAGGCAATAAAGGAAATAGAAACCTTTAAAGAATTTATCAAGCACAAATATGGCAAGGAATAGCGAAATAATAGTTTAACCGCGGTCAGACTGTTGTTAACACAGGGAGGGTTTTATGAAACTTTCAATGTTGTTTGATTTAATAGATAAGGAAAATATTATCATTGAATATGTGGATTTTTCACCCACCATACAAGGCATATATTATAAGGCGGATGGCTGTACGCCTATAATAGGTATCAATGAAAATATAGTATCCAACAGAAAATTATTCACCTGTGTGCTTGCAGAAGAATTGGGACACCATTTTACATCTATAGGTGATTCTTCAGCAGAATGTTATAGTCTTGCCGACAGAATAAATCTGAACAAAACGGAACTAGCCGCCCTGAAATGGGCCACAGAATATCTGATTCCCTTGGATGAAATTGTAAATGCAGTGAAAAAAGGAATCAAAACCACAGAAGAACTCTCAAATATTTTAGGCGTAACGGGTGAGTTCCTGCTAAAAAGGTTTCAATTTATAGCTGAAAAGCAGCCGCACATCAGGGTGCAGGAAGATTTATTTATCGCCCTTACAAATTTGCCTAATATTTATTTATATGAGGGCAAACCAAAGGACAGAAATCATCAAAAAAGAGAGGGTTTTTCATCGTCGTGTTCTGAAGTAGCCGAACACAAAGAAGGGTATAATATTAGGGGATAAACTATATACACGCAGGGAAACTATATTTGATTAGCCAACACAATCAACGGTTTCGTTACCTTAACAGTCCTTCGCAAGAAATTATTCACTTCAGCAAACGATATGAATAAGTGGAGACAGTTCGCAGGTAGGGAACTTTTGTTTAAATATTGTTGAATCGAAATTGAATAGGAGAGGGATATATTATGTCTGAATTTAGAGAAGTAAAACCGGAAAAATTCAACGAGAGTCCATTTCAGCTTATAGGCGAGGATTTGATGCTGATTACAGCTGAAAAGGATGGAAAAGTAAATACTATGACCGCAGCCTGGGGTGGCTTCGGGGTAATGTGGAAAAAGAATGTTGCTTATGTGGTTATAAGACCCCAGCGATACACAAAAGAATTTGTAGATAATTCAGATACATTTTCACTGACGTTCTTTGGCGGTGATAAAAAAGAAATGCTTAATTATTTGGGCACAACCTCCGGCAGGGATGAAGACAAAATTACGAAAGCAGATCTTACGGTTATCTATGATGACGGTGTTCCGTATTTCGAAGAATCAACTATAGCTGTATTCTGTAAGAAACTCTTTGCACAAGACTATAAACCCGAATCATTTATTGAAAAGGAGATCATAGATGAATGGTATCCAACCTCTGATTTTCATACACTGTACATAGCGGAAATCACAAAAATACTTACAAGATAAGATGTGCAGTGGGTGCAGTGGGTGGGTGCACTGGGGACGGTTCCTGGTGCACCCTTTGCCTGTGTTATCTATTGTTTATTGATGCGCCAGGAAC
>CAYOQX010000215.1:0-2697 GCA_964406195.1 uncultured Alkaliphilus sp.
ACCTTACGGCGGCGGGACCGCACAGGCCTTAAACCTGTTTCCCATTTAATGCTTGTAGCATAGATGCATCTACTTCCTATCATATGCTATCTAATGCAACCCATACTTTTTTTATTAAATTGTACCTTAATAATATTATAATTTTTATTAAAAAGCAACCTTGGTTATAATTTTTGTTCTTTACACCAAACACATGTTCGGATATAATAATAAAAAGAACATATGTTTGCTAAGGGGGTAATACAATGAAATTTTTGATTTTTGTTGGAACTATAAAAGAATTAAGAGAATACTTAGTTTCATGGAAAAAGTCGAAATAATTGGCAAAACAGTTAATTAGGTGTATACTTAATTTAGCAAAAAACATACATATACTAACATATAGTAAAAAGAACTGGGGGGTGGTATAGGTATGATAAAAAAGATAATTCCACGACTGCAGGTATTGGGTAAAATGTTTTAAGGGCGCTTTTGCTTTATATAATAATGGCCCTAATAGCGGTATATTCACTACAAAACACAAATCGATGGGTCAACATTTTATATATTTATAAAAACAGTATGATACAGTTTATTGGATATATTTATAGAAATTTTATATATGTGATATAGTATGAACAGTATTTAAATATTATAATGCTATTTGGATACTATATAATGTTGCTTTAACATAATGTAACACTATAAAATTGAATCTGAAATTTAGTATATAGGCAGGGATGTGGTATGAGATATGATAGATAATTTAATTTCAATATCCATTATTATGTTTGCATTTTCGTTTGGTGGTTACATTCTCACCACCTTGAAAGAGAAAATTAATCTAAATAATAACACTGTTTTTTTGGATAGCAAAATTTTAGACCTACATGATCTGGAAGACCTTGATGTTAAGCATTTTATGTTGGGAAATGTTGAGGTTATGGTTGGAGATGAGGTTAAAGTAATACTGGAAAATGATAATAAATTTGTCGGAGTTGTGCTTGGTGCTAACAAAACAAACAATACTATTGCACTCGTTGTTAGAAGATCCAGTGTTATTGAACTCAATATTGAAACTATTAGAAATTTCAGAGTTATCAGCCGATATGGAAAATTTTTTACCAGATTTTAAAAATAACCGCTTATAAAAAAACCCTTAACTTCCGGGTTTTTTTATAATGTCAGAAATGCTTTGTGCTATTGTAAACCTAAGATCATAGAAATAAATAGTGTCTATTTGAAGGACTTTCCGGGAAAATGGAGAACTATACATTTAACATATTTTGTAGATTTAGTAGGTGATTTTTTGAATAATACTAAAAGACAAAAAAAGAAAAAGAAACGGAGAGGTAAGGGATTCTATTTAGCTGTTTTTGTTATTATTCTATATATTAGTTCGCGAATTGCACCTTTATTGAATGCGTCGGCCCAAGGCATTTACATAGTTGAACACGGCAGGATTGAAAAATCTATTGAAACCGTAGGTTATATTGCAAGAGAGGAAAAGGTACTTGCATCCGTCGGTGATGGAAATATAAAATATTTTGTGTCTGAAGGGGAGAGGGTTGCCAAAGGTCAAAAATTAGCCGAGATCTACTTAGAACAGCTGGATGAGGAATCGAAAAAGGATCTCGAAGCAATTAACCTGAGGCTACAGAATATTAAAGGTAAACAAAATGAACAAAAGTCTTTTAAAGGTGACATTGAGAAGATAGAAAAACGAGTATCAAATTCGATAGGATGCATACAACAAGACCTAAAAGAAGGTAAATATGACAGAATAACCGGTTTTAAAGAAGAACTTGAAGAACTATTAGATAAAAAGAGTATTATCGCCGGAGAAAAAAGTTTTTCAGGTAAAAACATTGCTCAGTTGGAACGACAAAAGAGTCAACTGGAGAATAAGATTAATTCTTCGGTTCAAACTATTTATAGCGATTCGCCCGGCTTTGTTGCTCTGGGCAATGATGGACTCGAAGAGTTGTTGAATTACAAGTTGTTATATGAAATTACCGGTGAACAATTTGAATTGATAAAAAACAATAATTCAAACCCTGCTTCCGAAAAAAACCAAAATGAAAGACCTGTTATCAGAATTATAGAAAATTATAAATGGAGCATTGTGGCTGAGGTAGATTCTGAACAAGTGGAAGGAATAAAAAAGGGTAAAAACGTAAAAATCAGGGTTGTGGATCAAAACAAAGAACTTGAGGCTGTTATTCGCAACATTGTAGATGAAGGTAGCAAAAAAATAATTATTTTTGATTTAGATGAATGCATAGATGATTTCCACAACATACGAGAAATTACAATAGAAATTATATTGGACAGACATGAGGGAGCAATGATTCCAAATTCATCTATAGTGGAGAAACATGGAACAAAGGGCGTGTATATTGTAGATGTTAACGGTGTTCCTGATTTTGTGCCAATAAAGATTCGGGTTTCTAATAAAGAATATTCTATACTTTATGATGGGTTTTTTGAACAACAGTCAGATAACAATACAACAGAAACAGATCGGGTAAAAACAATAGACCTATATGATGAGGTAATAAAATATGGGGATAGGACCAGAGAAGGCAGAAGAATAAGATGAGCAGAGGTGTTCGGATTGACACTTAAAAATAACATTGAAAATGTTTCGGCTAGAATGGAGAATGCGGCAGTTGTTTCCAATCGGGAATTATGTAATATTGAACTTGTAGCTGTTAC
>CAYOQX010000216.1:0-2673 GCA_964406195.1 uncultured Alkaliphilus sp.
ATAATAACTGGTTTTTATATGACGGAATTGTTCAAGATCTTGATGAGGCAGGATATGTAAATTATCAAACAAAGTTCGAATCGATGAAAATCATTACCCCTGATGATTCGGAAGTATATTTTGGTAATCAGCGTACTACGGATGAGATGAACCGAAAGGAATTAAAGGAATATATTGAGCGTTTTCAGCGTAGCGGCATCAAAGTGCTACCCTTCGTTACTGAATACCATTTAAAATTGGCCGTGCCCATGGCTTCCTTCATTTTTATTTTATTTGGGGCACCTTTAAGCTTATATAGTAAAAGCAGTAAATCCTTTGGTATAGCGGTTAGCTTAATAGTCACCTTACTTTATTATGTTGCGACCCCGGTGTTTAGATCCTTGGCAGTAAACGAAGTTTTGCCCCCCTTGGTTGCTGCTTGGCTTACGAATAGTATTTTTGCTGTAATTGGCATCGTCCTACTAATTAGGGCAGACTGGCTTCGTTGACTTTTAAAGGTACTAATTTGAGGGTGGTTAATTTGAGGAAATTATTTTTGTTAATTTTGATACTGCTCGGGTTGACCTTTATAGGGGCTATAGTTTTCGCTCAGCCAGGGTCTAAAATTGATATAGTAGGCACAGGTCTTTTGCAATTAGATATTGAAAAAGGTATTTACTACGGGGAAGGGGATATCCAACTTCTATTCGACAACATAATCCTTGGTGGTGACAGTTTAATATGGGATATTAATAAACAAGAACTTAGACTCGAAGGTAATGCTTTCATGGATCTGGAAGATCAAATGATTCAAGGTGAAAGTTTGAACTATAATATTGATACCCAAAAAGGGGAGTTTTTGGAAGCCAAATCTCAGTTAACGGCAGGAAATATAAAAGGTCCCATATTTGTTTTAGGGGATTCTATTAAGCTTGAGGGAAATAATTATCATTTGCAAACGGGAAAAATATCCACCTGCGCTCTAGAGGAACCCCACTATCATTTGGCCGTTAAGGATATTCAGATATATCCGGGTGACAGATTAATTATTCGTGGTGTTACATTTCACGAATTTGGTCTTCCCTTATTTTATTGGCCATATTTAGTAATACCTTTAGACGGGCGCTATGATAACCTAGATTTCACCTTGCCTGAAGTGGGTTATAATGAAGAGGAAGGCTACTATATTAAAAACCGTTACAATTATTACTTTTCGAAAAACGCTTCCGGTTCCATACTTTACGACTATTTTACGCGTAAAGGTCCCGGTCTGGGAATAGACCATACCTATTCCCATTCCTTACTGGGAAAGGGTAGGGTAATGCTTTATGGGCTACCTTTAGCCCCAAAATCCCCAGTAACCGCATATGTGGAACATATGTATGATTATCAAGGTGAAAGATTAAAACTCAATAGTGATAATAGATATTTATGGAAACGTGAGGATTCTACTACCTCCCAGGAAGCTACAGGACATCTAAGTATGGCTTATAATTATAATAATATTAGAGCAACCAGCAGTTTCTATTATAACGGGAAAATTTCAGATGTTCCCGAAAAATTAAACTGGTCAGCTACAGCCGGCTGGAATCAAAAAATAACTTCGCAACTTTCCCTTAATGCCAGTAGTAGTACTAAGACAAATAAAGGGCGTCGGACGATTGATCATTTGATTGAAACCAATTATAATCTAGGCAATCACACACTAAATCTAGGTTTACAACAAAGATATAATCCTGAAATTTTAGAAGAAGATAAAAGCACAACCTGGACTAGTGTAAATCGGCTGCCGGAATTAACCTGGAAATGGCAAAACCCGGGATTTGGAAAACAGGTTTTAAAGGGCAAATTTCAACTTTCCATAGGTAATATTATAGAGAAACCTGCTAATATCCGTAGTATTAGGGTGGTACCCGAGTTAGAACTATATACCCAAAGCTGGAATTCGAGTTTCGGCACAACCATAAGCTATAGTGGTGGTGCTCGGGGATATTTCTATCGAGATGATATTAAACAACAACAAATTTTTGGTCGGATTAATCTTTCCCAAAAAATAACGGACACAACTAATTTATCTCTCACTTATAACAAACAATCCGTTTGGGGTCATACACCCTTTCAATTTGATTTACAAAGCCCCACAGATAGGTTAACCGGGGATATTACCTATTCCCGGCGCCCTTTAACCCTATCCTTACAGATGGGTTACGACTTTTTAAATCAGAAATATGATAATCTGGTACCCCGAGTAATATTTAATAATGAGCAGGGTTTAAGTGCTAATTTATCAGTAAACTATAATCCTAATAATAAAACCTTTTCCACTTTAATTGGTCGTCTGGACTATAGGGCCTACGAAAATTTAATTTTTGGCTTAGGGGGGACTTATAACATTGATAGTGGTGAATTATTAAGGTATGATGGAAAAATATCTTATGATTTAACTGAAAAAATCAAACTTAATTATGAAGTTATTTTTGATATTAGTAAAAGTTCCAAATTTACAAAAGGTGAACTAGTTTTGATTTTCGATCTGCACTGCCGCAGCTTAAAATTTACCTACAATCACATTAAACCAGAAGTTAAATTACAATATTCTATAAATGCTTTTCCCCAATTACCCGTTGGTTATAGCTCTACATCAGGAATAAGTTTGTTTAAACTAAAGGATCTACAGGATACCATTGGGTTAGA
>CAYOQX010000217.1:0-2661 GCA_964406195.1 uncultured Alkaliphilus sp.
TTACCTGCATCTATCTTAGCCTCTTCCGGTATGCCTTTGGATAGAAGTATGCTCAAACAATTATTATCGACCGGGATTATTACAACAATCTATTTTATTCTCAGCACAGTTATTTTATTTATTATTCTGCGTTATCTGCCAAAAAATATAAAAACTGATAAACAAAACATCATAATGAGTCTGATCATTTACGCTAATACTGCTTTCATGGGTTATCCCTTGGTCGAAAGCCTTTTGGGACAGCAGGCAATTATTATTGCAGTAATCTTTAATATCTTTTGGAATATCTTCTTCTTTACTGCCGGGATATCGATCATGAAAGATCAAAGATCGATTGATCTGTCAGCAATCGTAAAAAATCCCGCAACAATCAGTTCAATCATTGCTTTGATTATTTACCTATCTCCTTTTCGGTTACCGGAGATTGCCACTACAATCCTGACCGATATCGGAATTATGGTTACACCTATTTCTATGATCTTAATTGGAGCAACACTAAGTACAATCCCCTTATTATCTCTATTTCGTGACAGAGAGTCCTTATCTGTTGCTTTAGTTAGACTGATAATTATTCCTAGCCTGGGAATTGTTCTGCTTAGATTTTTTAATATTCCTTCTCTGGCTTATCAAACTTTGATTGTCCTCTTAGCTATGCCGAGTGCATCAATGGTTGCAATTCATGCAGCTCTCTTTAAAAAAGAAGCTGACTTTGCAACTAGAAGTGTCGCTCTCAATACAGCTTTATTTGTTTTTTCCTTCCCCTTAATATTATTTCTGATGCATTTATAAAATTTTTTTAAGCCCTTAAAAGGAAAAGTTTTACACATAAAAAAACTGCCTCATAACTGAGGCAGTTTTATAATACTTAGCTAAAGATTAGTTATTAATCTTAGTCATATAGGTTTTGTGCAATTTCTTCACTTTCAATATTTTCTGCAGTGTAGAACTGAGCACCAGTATCTGTATCTTCTACAGTGACACCGTTAGACACATCAAACATTAATTTAGCTGTGATTTCACCGATAGCTACCGGAGCCTGTGTTACAGCACCATACATTACACCTGAAGAAACATTTTCTTTGATAACAGAACCTGAGTCAAAACCAACAGCAATAATTTGGTCATCGTCAGAACCTGTAACATTCAAGTTTGTATTTGCAGAAATAATTCCTTCAGCAGCAACTTGATTAGAACCGAAAATTCCTACAATATTGGGATCATTCAATAATACTGTAGCTTCTGTGGCACACAATTCGACTGTAGTTTGAGCTGCTGCTCTCGCATTAATAATAACATCAGCTTCACTTTCACTGGCTGCTGTCGAATCCTTACTGTCAGAAACATATTTTTCATTACCAATTACAAATACTGTCAAATCATCTTCTGTCAACAATTCAATAATACGATCTATAAAACCAACACCTCTTGATACAACCGATTCTGATGTTGTATCTTGAGCTACTAAACCAATAACCGAACCTTCACCTAATCTATCTTTAACTTTTTCATACAAGCCATCGGCAGCTATACCACCTGCTACATAGTTATCTGTAGATGCATTTGCATAAATAGCACCTTCTGGGGCATCAGGAACACCTGAGTCAAATCCGATAATGGGAATATTTTCATCTAATGCTTTTTGGACAGGATCTAACAAAGCATTTGTGTCAATAGCTGCTAAACCTAAAGCATCCGGACCAACATTAACTGCTGATTCAAATTGTTGTTTTTGAACAGCTGTATCAGATTCTGAGTCAGGACCTATAAAATTATAATTAATTTTAATATTATGTTCAGCTTCTAAATCGGCAACACCTTTTTCAAATCCCTTCAAAACTGCTTGCCAATATGTTGATTGGAAACCCTTAGAAACAACTTCAAAGGTGTACTCATCTTTGATATCTCCTGATTCGGCTGTTTCTTCAGACTCTGTGTCTTCTTCTACTTCAGCCTCTGTTTCTTCCGCTTCATCCTCAGTGTCTTCTGCTTCGACCTCTGTGTCTTCCACTTCAGCTTCCGTTTCTTTTTCAGTCTCATCTTTTTTAGCACCACATCCAACAACTCCTACAACGAGAAGTAAAAGTACTAAAACTAATGAAATTAATTTCTTTCTCATATTTTCCTCCTAAAATTAATAACCTTTCCGATTACTTAGTATATTATTATAGTCTATTAGATTTTAAAGTTCAACGTTATCAACTTTTCACAATAACATATTAAGAAGTAATCTTTTTATTGTTACTTGCCATGTCTACTGCTACTGCTAACATTAATACAACACCTGTAATAATTTGCTGTGCATTTGCCTGCAAACCGATATTTGGCAGTCCTGTTTTTAACAAAGAAATCAGTATTACGCCTAAAGATGCACCCACAATAGAGCCTCTTCCACCACTTGTAGAAACACCACCAATAATTGCGCCTCCAATTGCCTCTAGTTCAAACCCCGCACCTGTTCCTGGTGTAATTGTAGTAAATGTCCAACCATAAGCTAAGGCTGCCAATCCAGTAAAGAATCCAGAAATTGCATATACAATGATTTGATATTTTGTGACAAAAACACCGGATAGCCCTAACGCTGTTTTATTAGAACCAATCGCAATCGTATATCGTCCCACTGTTGTTTTTCTTAATATAACGGTCATTATACCGATGATAATA
>CAYOQX010000218.1:0-2651 GCA_964406195.1 uncultured Alkaliphilus sp.
TTTATTCAATGTCGAAAAAGTAATTTTATCTTCTTTAAAAATTATAGCAGTTTTATCGGGATATTGTTCCACTGTATTTCTAAACATGTCATCGATAGTAGCATAGCGTTTTGTCATAACAAAGTACCTCCTGAGGTATAATGTTTTGGTGTTTTTCAGCCTAGGGAGTTGTATGTTGGCAAAATTGCTACTTAAACTATCTATGAAAAATTATAATGGAATACATAAAGAAGGGTGGTATAAAGCAGGTGGCATTTTTTTGTCCTCTTGCCTATGTTACAAGTTGTAGATCTGCCAACAGGCAAGATGGGTTGGACAATTTGCCTTAAATAAAAGCAGGAAACATATAGAACCAAAGATAGCAAGCGACAATGAGGATGATTATAGCTAAAGACTTGAATAATGGCGGTGTCAGGGATAACAGAAATATTTATTCGTCTAACTTTTAGATGTATGTGTTGATATATACTGGGGTTTTATCGCCGCTGTAAGCATTATACATGCTTTTACTACCATTGTCAATAGTGGGTATAGAGGCAATTATCAATACCATCGGGACATGGTATACTTCCTTTCACTTTGACAGGGTTAAACATTCGAAAAGCAAACAAAGTGTTCTGGTTTCAAACAATAACAATAGCAGATGGTAAAACGTGAAAACATTTCCCCCTATTAAGAGTATATAGAATATAGGAAAAATAATTTCTCCTGAATCCGGAATTTATCGCAGTCTGGTAAAGGTTCAGGTCCAATGATTATCCCCATGGATGAAGTGCATGGCACAATTGTTGCAACAATATAAGATATGGAAAGCATATAGAAAGTGTAGGCCAGTCTGGGGAGGCTGCAGCTTACGAACAAGTCAAAAAAGAACTGAAGGGAATAAAAGCAGGAGTTACACAATCTCAGTGGTTTTGAGAAAACAATTTTTTGGGGATTAAAAAATGTAAATGTAGTAGTGCAACCTAATTGTCAAGGAGGTGTTTTTCAAAAGTATTACAAAACTGGATACGTTAAACTGAAAATTATATAATTGTTGGCGTAGTAATCAATTGAACGGAATAGAATATGGATATCTATAACCTTGGGATATCCTATGTTGCCAGCTATTAGAAGCGTATAAATGTTTTTTTATGCATTTATAAAGGATATCCCAAGGCTAAATTCACAAAAAATAGTAAAACTGTATCATCCCACTTTAATGAAAGCTGGGAGACTTATGTATTGTAATAAAGATGGGAGGGTTTCATAAGTTATGGTGCAAATAAAAAGAAGAAATATGATTTTCGTTGTGTTCTGTGTGCTTTTTATTTTTGCACTTTTTTTTCGTTCATGCACAGCTATAATTGTGGATGACTTAATGGAGGCTTTTTCTGTCCCCACTGCCTCCCTGGGTTTAATGGCTTCAGCTTTTTTTTATGCTTATGCTGCAGCACAGCTGCCTGTAGGTTTTCTATCAGATCGTATTGGTGTTCGCAATACGGTACTTTGTTTTGGTCTGTTAGGTGTTCTCGGTTCTATTCTTTTCGCCTATTCCACTTCCATTGGCATGGCTACCTGGGCGAGGGTATTAACTGGAGTGGGTACAGCAGGTATATTTATACCCTCTTTAAAATACCTCTCTCTATCTTACCGCCCCAATGAATTTGCAATTTTAACAAGCGTCATTACTGCAGTTGGTGGATTAGGTTTCATGTTCACCGGTCTCCCCATGGCACTTTTAGTGAAAAAAATCGGTTGGCGGCATTCTTGCTCTTTGCCAGGAGCCATAATGCTTCTGCTCATTCTACTAGCTTGGTATTTAATGGCACATCCGGTTTCTGACACAAATGGAGAAAAAGTAAAGGAACAACAACATTCGCAGGAACCTGTGACTTCTCAACCTCAGGGAACAACAGCTTTTTATCACAATCGTTATTTTTGGTCCCTTGGTTTGTGGACCTTGATTGTGCATGGCGCGTTTCTTAGTTTTATGAGCCTTTGGGGTGCCGCCTATCTTCAAGATTCCTTTAATATCAGCCGGGAAATAGCTGGAAGCCATCTGATGTTTATTTCTTTGGGAATGATTGTTGGAGGACTGTTTTGGGGAACAATGTCCGATCGTTTTTTCCGTGCCCGCCGTCCGGTAATTTTTCTGGGAACACTGGGGGTATTACTAATATGGGTTATTATTCTTTTTTCATCAGCTTATCCCGGACTTTATTATACTTCCCTTCTTTATTTTGGCGTGGGCTTTTTCAGTGTTGTTTTTCTAATAGCTCTTGGTTGTGCCAAGGAACTTTTTCCAGCATCAATTGCCGGCACAGCCATGGGCGCTGTTAATGCTTTTATGTTTATTGGAGTAGCCTTATATCAGGGGATATCCGGTTATATGTTAGACTATTTTCTAGAGACGGAAACAGTCTTGATTGCCTATCGTTCAATTTTTATACTTTATGTAGTAAGCGTTGTCCTAGCTCTTTTGCTTGTTTTCTTTATTCCGGAAACTTTTCCTGGCAAACAAAAAACGAGTCAATTTCTTGAAGCTAGTTAATTTTTGATGTAGATAATAAAATAATAAAATGCGGTCAGAAAAAGTTTAAAAACCTTTCTGCCGCATTTTTTTTATTGCACTTTTTAAGCAGTTTGGCTTAAAAGTGATTGATAAGATT
>CAYOQX010000219.1:0-2633 GCA_964406195.1 uncultured Alkaliphilus sp.
TTCCCAAATCTTGTATGCTTCGTTGGAATCCCTTATAACAAAGGGATCCACGCCCTTGGTAGCTGAATATAATAATTTTTTCCCGTCCGGAGTAAAACTTGGAGTCATGGCAACCAAATCCTTATCCATAAAATTAGTGACCATATGGGTTTTATCTTCGTTAATGTTCAATAAAACTACCTCTTTATTCATAAATTTTTCCCTGAAACCGCCCTTGATTACACCGACCAAACCACTGTTTTTAGGATTTATGGCTAAATTACTGATAAAAGGCAACACCACTAATTCCTTGTCTCCCTCTCCATATGTCAGTTCTACATCCCCTGTTCCGTATATATCGGTAAAATCTATATGAACCTTTTCCTTTGTATCATACAACCCTATGCCCGCATAATCCGCACTGGTTGATCCGGAAGCGAATTTTTCCATAATGAAAACATATCTTCCATCTTCCGATACCTTAGATATAGTGGGATTATATCCAAGCACCGCACCTTCGGGTTCCTTGGCTTCTATTGCAGTTTCAATTTTGAATTTTTTATCTCCCGTCGAATATTTATTTAAATCTATTTCCACGATTGCTCTTGTAGCCGCAAAATCACTTCCTGATTTGGTCCATTTATCTATTTTTTTACCATATATAATATTGTCATTTGATGCCTTGAAATTTTCATAGTAGTACTCGTCCAAATGTTCTTTTGTTTCCTTAGTAGATGCATTATATATTTTAAAACCCGGGTCATCGTCAGAATATATTATTGTTTTGCCATCTACCCAATCATAGAAATTGTTAAAATGAACAGATTTCTCCGCTATTTTTTCATATTCATTATTTTCCATGTCGTATATGTAAGTGCTTTTGTCCTTAGTATAAGCTACATAATCCCCGGTTTTAGAAATAAGAAGATAACCGAATCCTTTTCCTTCATGAATTTTAACCTCTTCTCCATTGTCTAAATAGGAATAATATAATCCGTCTTCCTTGGGGTATACTACAAAAGAATCATTTTTCCCCGCTATGCTACCGGGAACAACATTGCAGGCTACGATCAGCCCGGACGTTATTATCAGAATTGATATAAACAAGGAAACAACATATCTTTTTCTGGTTGTTCCAAAGGAAAATAACATATTTTCGAGCCTGTGTTTTAATTCTTTTCCGCCGGCCCCCATAGCTGTTGTTAAGGAACCCTTTTTTATGGTGGAATTATCTATTAAATTTAAAATAGTTTCACCATATTGCTTTCTGTCTTCAACATTCATTTTATCCACCACTTTCTCATCTATAGAATATTCACAATATCTGTCCATTCTGTTTAATAATATGTAAATTATGGGATTGAACCAATGGATTATATTTATAATTAACCCGAACATCTTTATCATGATGTCCTTTCTTTTGTAATGATTTAATTCATGTGAGAATATCATTTTTAAATTTTTATTATTGTTATCAATATTTGGGATTAGTACAACAGGATGAAATACACCCATCAACATCGGGGAACCGATAGCATTGCAAACCCTTAAACACATTTTACTATTTATGTTCATTTCATTCTTACATAGATTAAACAGTTCCAGAATGTTTTTATCCTTAACTTCCATACTATTTGTTAAAATTACAGACCTGAATTTCATATATGGTACGATTTTCAATAGGAATAGAATAATCATGCCGCCCATCCAAATATATCGGAGCATATCCGTATAGGAGCCCATGTTAAAGCTTGTTTTATCAGAAATATAATTTTTGGTTTTCCCTATATTAGAATCTTCATCCTTTATTTTATCTTCTATATTAAATTTTTGTTCCTCCATATTTACGGTTTTCTGTGTATTTTCCATTTCTTCCTTAATTATGTTGTCTGAGTCTTTAAATTCTCGGATTTGAGTCACAGGGATATTAGGCGTTAACTTTGCAGGAAGTTTTATAAAATTTCCTATTGGTACAATAAAGAAAATTAAAATCAAGATAAGCATCCTATAGTGCCAAGATGAATTAAAATATCTCTTGGTTATGGGTTTTAAAATTAAAAATATGAAAAATATGATACTTCCGGTGATGGACATATTAAATATGTTTCTTAATGTTTCCATATAACCCCTCCTAATCCATTCTTTGTTCTACATCATGTAGCGTTAGTTTCATTTTACATCATGTAGAATATAAAGTCAAGAGTCTTTAAAAATTTTCAAGAGGGGACAGTCCTTCTAGAAGTGACAGGGGGACATTATGTGAAGCAACGCGAAGCATTAGAAGCATTGGGGACGGTTCTTTTTGCTTCATCCGTTGGGAAGCATTGGGGACGGTTCTTTTTGCTTCATCCGTTGTTTTAAGGGGCAGACTGAAGCAAAAAGAACCGTCCCCGTTGCTTCGCTTCCCCTATGCTTCGCTACCCCCGTCCCCCTGTCACGCACTCATTTATATTTTAAATCTGTAGCCTGTTCCCCATACGGTTTCAATATATTGACCACCTTCATAGCCGGCATCAATTTTTTCCCTTATCCTTGCCACATGTACAGTTATTGTTGATGTATCTGTCAGGGCATCATAACCCCAGACTCTTTCAAATAATTCTTCTTTGCTAAAAACTCTATTTGGATTTTCTACTAAAAACAAGAGCAAATCA
>CAYOQX010000220.1:0-2630 GCA_964406195.1 uncultured Alkaliphilus sp.
CACAATTTATATCTTATTCTTCCCGAATCTTTTTGCATTAATTTTTGGGATAATATCAGCAAATCAATATCTCCGCCTTTTGCATCATCGTGTACTCTGGATCCAAAAAGATAGACATGTGCATCCCTGTCGATATTTCCCACCACTTTTTTGATTGCTTTTACCTCGCTATCAGACAGACGCATTCAGAATCTAATCCTCCTCGAATTTTGTTTTAGGACGCAAAAAATTGAGCCCTGTATTTCTACCTTCGTATAATAACTATTACCCTTTTTGCCATGGTATAATGACCGTTGTCCTCCGCAACTACAGCTATTTCATCACCGGCATATATGTCCCTGATCCCTATCAGGTCTCCATACTCATCATTATAAATAGTTTCATCGTCAACATAGATTTCTATTTCTTTGCGATTTCCGATTTCGAGTTCTAGAATGCCCTTTCTAACATTTATATATGTAACTTTGCCGCCATAATTGGAACTTTGAAACTTACGATAGACTTCTACCCACAATACTTCATCATTTTCTATTTCCAGTTCAACTTCATAGTTTAGTCTTAGGTCATAGATACCCGCCCTTGATTCCTCGACTCTTATCACTGTATCAGGGGTTAACTTGAAAATTTCCGCAATCCCGTCATATTTTTCAACAGTTATCTCTGTCGGTTCCGTTTTTTGTCCAATGACTATTTTTTTAATATAGCCCTCTACAGTCCTTTTTATACTGAAGGCATTCACAGAAATTACAGTTTCATATTCCGTAACAATTTCCACTTCATCCCCTATTTTGATATCTTTAAAATTCACGGACCTTCTGTCCCTTTTCAAGGTCGCCTCAGAATCAACATCAAAAATTTCAACACTTTTATCATCCAACAGTACTTCCAGAGCATATTCACCCTTCTTATCATTTTTTGCTCTGACTATACCTTCAAAATGTTTTTCTTTTGGTCCGGCCTCTATTTCTATTACCTCATCATCGGTATACGTAACGGTAACCACATCACCCCGATTTAGCTCCCCTATATGAACCGCTTTATCCATAAAATATACCCTGCTATTATCGGCAAATGATAAACTGTGCGTTTCATCCCTGTCATCCTTAATAAATACCTTGGGAATTTGTTCATACCCCTGTAGGTAATAAAGAAAATAGCCTTCCAATACCTTTTTGTTTGAAATTGCCTTGATATCTATAATAACATCGTCTTCTATCACAGCAGTTACCAACTGCCCTATTTCCAATTGTTCCACAGCCGCAACCCTTCCGTTGATATAGATAGCCGCTTCAGAATCAATTTCATGGATCAATCTGCCGCTGTCTTCTTTTTCGCCTTTTATCGAGATAATGTTTTTATCGCCGAAAACAACATTATCTATGCTGCCGTCAACGGTTTTTCTTACTGTAATTTTGGATGGTGGAATTATCGGTCCCGGTTCTACAATTATATCATCATCCGAAACAGCGTCTAATATCCCCGCAGACATAGAAACCAGTTTAGCAACCTCTGCTCTGGTTATCTGATTGTTCGGTAAAAAACACCAATCATTACTGGTTTCATCCAATATTTTCTTATTTAGCAACAACTCTACATAAGGATTTGCTTCTTCGGGGATGTTTTCTCTATCTTTATAAGGAATAATATTTATCATCTTGTCAATTTTCTCTCCGGCCCCATATTGCAACACCTTCCCTATATAAATGGCCACCTCATATCGTTTGGCATATGTTTGACCCGAGCCTGATACCAATGACTGTAGTTCATTCTCTAACAGGATATCATTAAAAAGAGCATATGCCACGGCACCTTGTCCCCAATTTGGAATATCGTTGTTTACTAATTTTTGTTTGTACTGATCCGCGTAATGTTGTCCGTTTTTATCGTTATAACCCATAAGCCTTGCGGCTATAACTATGGCCTCCAGCTTGGTGATATTCCCCTGCGGTCTGAATGTGGAATCCGTATAACCCGTTATGAGCTGACGTTTAAAAACATCCTCTATGTGTTCTTTTGCCCAGTGTTCGTTAATGTCGGTAAACACTGTTGGTTCGGCAAAAGATAATGCGGTACCCAACATGATAAACAATATGATGACACTAACAGTTGACTTAACTCCTATTTTGTTCATGATTTTCCTCCCACCCCTTTTAAAGATCAATAATCCTGCAACTTGCCTCCGTGCACTTCTTGACACTCAACCGGACACTATTAAAAATATTCCGATCCGCCACAAAAATATCGGTAGATCAAAAATATTTTTACAGACCTGCACGTTAGGTTAGCTATAAAATATACAGAACCCAGTAGTATGTATTTCTACATAAACCTTTCTTTTCCTGCATTTTTTAAAAATTTGTTGTTTAGATAATTGGTCATATGTTGCTACGATACCGACTCCGTATCATTCCGAACACCAACGAAAAATCCTAATTAAACAAAATAATATTTTCCCTATAATCCCGTTGTAAATCTTTTTTCCAGAAATTCCAAGAATCTCACAAGCATAGCGGAAGCTTCCCCACGGGTTAATTCATCATTGGGGTTTACTCTGTTTAACTGATCGCCCTGAATCAGACCTATCTCCCGTGCTATGTAGACACTATCCTTTGCCCATGATGGTATCATTC
>CAYOQX010000221.1:0-2622 GCA_964406195.1 uncultured Alkaliphilus sp.
TGCAATCTTTCTTCCTCTATTTCTTCAGCAGTTAAACCATAATCCTCGATAAAATCCCTGCAGCATTCCCCGGATTCCCTTCTTTCTAATAATTCCTCTACGGGAACCCCGGCCTTATCCGCTATTACCTCAATGTTGCTTCGTCGTCCTTCACCCCATGGTGGTCTGTGATTTCTTAATATATCGTGATTTGCAAATGCAGGTACCGCCATCAGCCCCACCAAACCCAACGTAATTAATGAAAATTTTATTTTTCTATTCATTTTGCCACCTCCGCTTTCTTATGATTTCTTGTTTGCAATTTTATTATACATTTCAAAAGTGACAGTTCTGTGACAATTATGAGAAACTTTTGTCCAATGTGAAAAAGAATGTTACACCCGACTGCCGGTTTTCAATACCGTACTCACTTCCATGGAGCTGCAACACATTCTTAACTATGGCTAAACCCAATCCCGTTCCCTGCTTACCCTCTTTCGTCTTATAAAAACTCTGCCAGATAGATTCTTTTTCCCGTTCCCCAATCTGTTCCCCGTCATTATAGATACTTATCCTGATTTTATTTCCCCGTTCCTGAATTGTAACATTGATCAACCCATTTTTATAACAATGATTTACCGCGTTTTGGAGCAGATTTGTAATGACCTGTTCAATCCTATACTCATCTCCAATAACCTCTTCCCAATCAGTTTCTTCAGTCACCTGAAACCTTAATCCCTTTTCCTTCTTAAATATCTCGAATTTGGATAATACAAGATGAACCATTGAAATAATATTAAATGATTCCATTTCTATTTTGAAACTCCCGGATTCTAATTGCCCCAGGTCCAGCAAATCTTTTATCAAACCACTCATTTTAACAGTTTCATCCTCAATAATATTAAAAAATTCTTCCTCCTCACTCTTATCCGAGGCCATCCCATCCTGCAGGGCTTCGGTATACCCGCGTATCAAAGATATCGGGGTTTGCAACTCATGCGAAACACGGGCAATAAACTGCTTACGCATTTTGTCCATTTCCCTTTCTTTTTGTAATTCTTTCTTTAACTCTCCGATTGTATCCTTGAGCCTTTCTGTCAAAAAGTTCAGAGTCCTGCCCAGATCGCCAATCTCGTCTTCCCTGCTTTCATCACATTTTACATCAAAATTCAATTGCCCCATCTGATGAGCAACCTCATTCAAGTGCAAGAGAGGATTTGTAATTGTTTTTGAAAAAAACCAGGACAAAATTAATGCAATGAAAAAAGCAATGAAAAGCAGATACAATGTGAATTTTCGACTGATTATGACAGCTTCTTCTATAGGCTGTAACGGGGTTTGGAAAAAATAAATTTGACTTTCAATAGGAACCAATACGGTCAACAGGTCCAGTTGATTATGCTTTCCTCTGACATGGTAGTGTTGAACCTTGCCTTCGCGGGCCCGTTGGAGATATGTGTCGGGTATTCTATTTGAATGGCCCATATGGCCTCTCCCCGACCTATATATAACTTGATTATGCGGACTGACAATCAATACACGTCCATTAATTTCTTCTGTGATACCCTCGATATAACCGGCGGTTTCCCTAATACTCGCATCCATAACCTGTTCATGAATTTTTGTACCGTAACCTTTCATCTGCTGCACCTTATTATGTATATAATAACGATCCAAAAATTGGCTTTGTAGTAACCAAAAAGTACCTATAATTATAATTGTAAAAACAATGAACATAGATAGTATTTTGGTCATAATAGATTGTTTTTTCACTCCGCCACCTCAAAACGATATCCTAAACCCCGGACTGTTACAATCTGTTTTCCCATGTGTTCCAACTTTTTTCGCAGCCTTTTAACATGGGTGTCCACTGTTCTCAAATCACCGTAATAATCATATCCCCAAACATTGTCCAAAATAATTTCCCTGGTGAGAGCCCGGTTCTGATTGTGCAGAAAAACCAACAACAGATCATATTCTTTAGGGGTTAAATCAAGGGGTTCATCATATAAAAAGGCCTGGTGCATCTTCTCATCCACCTTCAGCCCCTCAACTTCTATTACCTTATCCGGCGACCGACGACTGCTTCGTTTCAGCAGTGCCCTTACCCTTGCTACCAATTCTTTTACGCTAAAAGGCTTGGTTACGTAATCGTCCGCCCCCAGTTCAAACCCGAATAATTTATCATCCACCTCACTCCTAGCTGTAAGCATGATAATAGGCACGTGACTGTTTTGGCGAATTCGCTTACAAACAGTCCATCCGTCATACTCGGGCAACATAATATCCAATATTACCAAATCATATTTATTTTCTTCCCACAACTCCAACGCCTCTTTGCCGTCCGATGCTTCTACGACATTGACCTTTTCCTTTTCCAAATAGGTTTTTATCAATTTTCTTAGATTTCCTTCATCCTCCACCAGCAGTATTGTACTTCCTATCACTGCTTTCACCGCCTTCCGACTGTATATTCAATTTCCGATCAGGTTTAATTTTACTGGATTTGATTATTATTATACAACAAAAATGTGACAACATTGTGTCATTATACATATATACATCTTTGCACTACTGATAACTATTTATTTATCAACCTGAAGATGTAAAAAGACACCTTATGAAAATTTATAAGGTGTCTTA
>CAYOQX010000222.1:0-2610 GCA_964406195.1 uncultured Alkaliphilus sp.
AAGGGTGAATTGGGAAACAGCAAGTATTTCACCTTCTGTATCAATTACGGATAAATTCATCTTTTTATCCTCGTCTTCAAAAATCCTCAGGTTTACAATTTTTTCAGCCATATAAACAGCATCTTCAACCGTATCCGTTTCCGTCACACCTAAAAAAACCAGTAACCCCTCATCGATGGCACCTGAAATTTCTCCATTAGCAACTACCTTTCCCTGCAAAATTCTTTGAACTACAGCTCTCATGCTATCAACTCCCGATTATGCTGTTACTCTGGATATATCCAGAACACTTTTTAGGTTTTTTAATTTTTGCATCAATTTTTTCAGATGTTCCGTATTGTTAACCTCCAGGATCATATTGAGTATAGCCATCTGATCCTTTGTTACACGTGCGTTTAAGGTGTTGATCGATATTTTCATTTCGGACAATACCGTGGTTACATCAGATATAAGCCCTTTGCGGTCTATGGCTTCCACCTGTATTTCCACTTGGAAAGCAATAGGTTTCCCTACGTCCCACTCCACTTCCACCCATCGTTCTTTGGCGTCTTCGGTACTTGCCAGATTTAAACAGTCTCTGCGATGAATCGAAACCCCGCGTCCTCTGGTAACATATCCCATAATTTTATCACCGGGAACAGGATTACAACATTTAGCAAGTCGGACCATTATATTGCCTATCCCTTTGACCCTGACACCTTGGACGGAATCCTTTTTCTTCTTCCTGTCAGCCTCTTTCGGAGATGTATGCTTTTCGGGTTTTTCCGCCCCGCTTTGGATGGCTTCCTTACGGGCAACCTCCTTAATTTTCGGCATTATCTGGGACAGTGTTATGCCCCCGTAACCGATTGCCGCATATAGATCCTCTACACTGGCAAAACCGTGTCTCTTGGATAAATCATTTAATGTTTTTCGAAGTAGTGTTTGGGGCATGTCAAGTGACAATCTTCTTAATTCTTTATCTATTGTTTCTTGCCCCTTCTCAATGTTTTCACCCCGACGTTCTCTTTTAAACCATTGCCTGATTTTTGATCTCGCCTGGGAACTCCTGACAATATTTATCCAGTCTCTACTTGGGCCGCTACTGGATGAGGTCAGGATTTCTACTATGTCACTATTTTTTAACTTATAGTCCAATGGTCCTATACGCCCATTTATTTTGGCTCCTACACATGTATTTCCAACATCAGAGTGTATTTTGTAAGCAAAGTCAATCGGAGTAGATCCTGCAGGCAGATTTATAACTTCCCCTTTTGGAGTAAATACAAACACCTCATTTGTGAACAGATCTATCTTCAAGGATTCCATAAATTCTTTCGGATCCTTGACCTCTTTTTCCCATTCTATCATCTGTCTTAGCCATGCCAATTTTTCATCAGTTTGTTGGTCTACATTTTGGACCTTGCCTTCCTTATATTTCCAGTGTGCGGCAATACCGTATTCCGCAATTTTATGCATTTCCCATGTTCTGATTTGAATCTCGAAAAGATCGCCCTCGGGCCCGATTACAGTGGTATGCAGGGACTGATACATATTAGGTTTAGGCATAGCTACGTAATCCTTAAAACGCCCCGGTATGGGTTTCCATATTGTATGTGCCACACCTAAGACGCCATAGCAGTCTTTTATACTGTTTACCAGCACCCTTATTGCCATAAAATCAAAAATTTCTTCAAAGGATTTGTTTTGGCTTTTCATTTTTCTATATATACTATAGAAATGTTTTGGTCTGCCGGTTATTTCATTTTCAATATTAAATTCAACTAATCTGTTTTTCAGATTGTCTATTACATTATTTATAAATTCTTCCCTATCCTGTCTTTTTTGCGCCACTTTGTTTACAAGCTCATAATACCCGTCCGGATCGATATATCTCAAACATAAATCTTCTAATTCCCATTTAATTCTCGAAATACCCAGCCTATTGGCTATCGGCGCATAAATTTCCAAAGTTTCTGTAGCTTTTTCTTTTTGTTTTTCCCCATTATGATACCTAAGTGTTCTCATGTTATGAAGACGGTCAGCCAGCTTAATTAAAATAACCCTTATGTCTTTTGCCATGGCCAAAATCATTTTTCTCAGGTTTTCGGCCTGTCTTTCTTCTTTACTCCTAAAATTTAAACGAGTTATTTTAGTTACTCCGTCTACTAAATCAGCCACTTCCTTGCCAAACTCTGATTTGATTTTATCATATCCATAATTTGTATCCTCTATCACATCATGCAGTAAGCCGGCAGCTATAGTAGCACTATCCATTTTCAACTCTATTAAAATTCTAGCTACCTCTACAGGGTGAATAAGATAGCTTTCCCCTGATTTCCTATATTGACCCTGATGTGCATTTTCTGCAAAATTATAAGCCTTCACAACAGGTTCTACATCACAATGTGGGGTGTATTTTTCAATTTTATTTATTAGGTTTTCCAGCATAATAGAAAATCACCCTTTTTAGCAGCCTTTATTAGTTAACAATATACATTTTGATTGTTTATCAACTCCCTATTAATCATACTGAATTAGGGAGTTTATCTTGTAACCGTCCAACACATCTCTTCCGCCAAGATAATTAAGTTCAATTATAAAATTGATTGTTGCAATCTCTCCACCAAG
>CAYOQX010000223.1:0-2599 GCA_964406195.1 uncultured Alkaliphilus sp.
ATACAAGACCTGTTCGAAAGGAAATCAAGGGAAGAGAGAAGGGTTCCTTTTTTATTGTTAACTATAGACGAGCACACAGGGGAGGCGGGAATCAACACAAGAATTGAAGCCTTTCTGGATATGATTGAGTGGAGGAAAAAACATGGCACAGGGCTAGATAGCCTTGTTTGCTCGAAAGTTGTGGAAATAAAAAGTCCTGTTTGTTCGAAAATTGCAGAGGTGGATGACCCTGCTTACTCACGGACTACAAGGACAAACATTTCTACCTGCAAATCGGTTGTAACATTTCCGCATATGGGCAACCAATATATAGCAACAAAAGTATTATTGGAAGAATTGGGGGTGGATTCGGTGATACCGCCCCAATGTAGCAAGGATGCCTTAAATATCGGAACAAAGTATTCACCGGAATCAATTTGTCTTCCTTTAAAGGTTAACATGGGGAATTATATAGAGAGTATAAATATGGGGGCAAACACAGTAGTGATAACCGGAAGCTGCGGACCTTGTCGTTTCGGGTATTATTCGATAATACAAAAAGAATTGTTAAACGAGGCCGGCTATGATATAGATGTTATCTTGTTAGATCCACCCCAGGGTGACTATAAAACATTCTTTAACAGTATATTTAAACTTACGGGAACCAAAAATCCATACAAGATTATAAAAGCCCTGAAAAGGGCAGTTATTATATTAAATGCGGTGGACGACCTTGAGGATACAGCATACTATAAAAGACCGAGAGAGAAGATAAAGGGCGTTGTAGACAGATATTATGATTCATTTCATAGAGATGTAAGAACAGTGTATGGATATAAGGATGTTCTGCAACTGATAAAGGATGTGAAAGGGAAAATATTGTCCGTAGAGGAGGATCCCACTAAGGAGATTATAAAGATTGGCATTATTGGGGAAATATATACTATTATAGAACCGTTTGTAAATTTAGATATAGAGAAAAAATTAGGGGGGTTGGGGGTAGAAATAGAAAAGTCTCTTAAAATAAGCCGTTGGTTGAATGAACACCTTTTTTTAAATCCCTTTGGGTTGACTTCCGAAAAGGAAACTTGGGAGGCAGCAAAACCCTATTTAAAAACCATGATAGGCGGACATGCAAGGGAAACCATAGGATATGCCGTCAGATATGCTAAAAGGGGCTTCGACGGGATAATTCAGGTATACCCCCTAACCTGTATGCCGGAAATAGTAGCGCAGAGTATTCTTCCTACCGTGGAAAGGGATCATGACATTCCTTACCTGTGTCTTATTGTAGATGAAATGATGGGGGAAGCCGGATATATGACAAGGTTAGAGGCCTTTGTGGATCTTTTGCGAAGACGAAAGGAGATTAGTAAAGGTGAAGAATTGTTATTTGGGCATTGATATAGGCTCTGTCAGTACCGGTGTTGTGTTAATGGGTGAAAATAGGGAAATCATGGGCAGGGTTTATACCGGGACCAATGGAAAACCTATAGATGCGGTGCAAAGGGCATTAAAAGAAATAAAATTACAAGTAAATGAGGAACTCAATATAAAAGGAGTCGGAACAACAGGTAGTGGTAGAAACTTGGCCGCCATGATAGTTGGGGCAGATGTAATTAAAAACGAAATTACCGCTCATGGAATAGCTGCTCTTAATTTTGTTGATGGTGTAAGGACTATACTGGAGATCGGCGGACAGGATTCTAAAATTATTTTACTTAAGGATGGAATAATCCGGGACTTTGCAATGAATACGGTCTGTGCGGCCGGTACCGGTTCATTTTTAGATAGACAGGCGACCCGCATGGGCATAGATATAAAAGATTTCGGGAAATTGGCTTTAAAATCAACTAATCCTGTTCGAATAGCAGGCAGATGTGCTGTTTTTGCGGAAACAGATATGATACATAAACAGCAACTTGGCCATAAACAGGAGGACATTATCAAGGGGCTTTCCGACGCCATGGTGAGAAATTTTTTAAATAATCTGGGTAAGGGAAAGGATATAGCGGCACCTGTGGTGTTCCAGGGCGGGGTGGCTGCAAATGTAGGGATTAAAAGATCCTTTGAAGAAGCCCTCGGTTTGGAGGTTTTTGTACCACCTTACTACGATGTTATGGGTTCCATAGGATGTTGTCTGTTGGCAGAAGAATATGCTGCCAAGGGAAAAAAGACTACTTTCCAAGGCTTTGATATTGTTAATTCCGGGTACGACGTCAGGGGGATAGAGTGTTCAGGTTGCGCCAATATGTGTGAAGTTGTAGAAATTTTTAAGGACGGGCAAATAATGGCACGGTGGGGAGATAAATGTGGTAAATGGAGTAACTTGATAAAAAATGATATAGAGAATAATTTGGCGTAGTTGGATAGTCTGAGGCCAACATTCAGTTTGTTTATCTGAATGTCGGCCTTTTAATATTTTTTGCCAAACTTAGAGGATTAGGAGATATAGCAAACCCGTTTGGAAAAAAGAAATTATGGAATTAGCACAAAAGTTGTTTCAAAAACCCTATTAATCTGTTATAATAAAGCTAAGTTATAGGGATTTAAGTAAAAGAGGTTCTTGTTTTGTATTGGGGTTTATGCAAACAATGCCAATAAAGGTGGGGTGTATATG
>CAYOQX010000224.1:0-2561 GCA_964406195.1 uncultured Alkaliphilus sp.
CAAATTGTTCGATTTGGGGAAAGGTGGAATATTACTGATCTGGTTGCTACTCAGGTCAAGTTCCCATAATTCTGTTAGTTTGGAAAGTGCCGAAACAAAATCCTTGATATCGCTGATCTGGTTGCTGTTCAGATAAAGATAATGCAATTTTATTAGTTTTGAAAGAGGGGAAATATCAGTGATCTGGTTATCGCTCAGATAAAGTTGCTGCAAATTTGTCAGTTTTGAAAGGGGGGAGATATCACTGATCTGGTTGCTACATAGATCAAGCCATACCAGGTTGGTTGCATGTTCAAGGCCGGTCAAGTCGGCAATTCCACAAGAATACAAATATAAATAATTTAACAACTTCATATCCGATTCTCTAATATCACCGGTTTGTTTATCCAGATTATTCCGGATCGCGGCCTCCAGGTTCGCATCAGGTATGCTTACCACATCATCAGAAGCAAAGGATGTGTTGCCGATACCGGAGAGAACCATGAACATGATGAAAAGTAAACACCACGAGAAAACCTTCTTGCCTTTCATGATTATTTTTAATTCCTCCCTTTGAACCAAAATTTTAAATTCCTGTAAATGGACCGGGCCTATTTGAATGGTAAAGTAAAATTAGATTGCTATTATCAATTTCAGTTTGAATCAACTGCCGACTTTCACAGCAAATTCACCTCCCGCAAATTGGATATTTGGCACTAAATACAAATATTGCTATGATGACCCTGCACTTACATATATTTACATACCGGTCACCATTTTTCCTGCATATTAAATAATAATAACGAGGAAGGCCTATTTTTAGCGGAATATACCGGTTCCTGTTTTTATAATTTTTTGTACCTAGCAAAGGAATATACTACTGTCATTCCGAGCGAGTGGCTGCATTTGCCGCGACGAGGAATCATGATCACTCACTTTCTCTTTCAAATCGTTGTCGCAATGACCACAACCTATCTCCTGTCGCAAAAGCAAAACGATGCGACATCAGCATCGCATTCGTCAAACATAACGTTTCCCCATTGCCCGAGATTCCACGCTGCGCTATCCTTGCCAGCAAAAAGCGTCATTTCTGCCAACACCATTATCCGAACACAACGTCTGCGTAGTGCGAAACACCGCTTGCTCTGAATTTCCACGCGTTACCCGCACCACGATAAACGGAAATTATTTCTTCCGGGTGCATATTTTTGCTGGAGTTCATTTACTTCCATAGCAATGACAACGTAAAAACCCTCCTGCCCACGGGAGCAAAAAACGCCCTACCTGTCATTCTGAGGGAGCGGCGTTTTTTGCCGCGACCGAAGAATCCCTTTCTCGAACGCCACTCAGCATCGCTATAAACTGGTTCCCAATTTTATCTTTTCCCCGTACCCTCGAAAAAAGGAATTGCAGGCAACGGAAGGATCCCCCGGTCATACCCACTTATCTGACGTCGGGGGAAATTCATGCGGAATGACAATGGCGGTTGATTTTACGCTGCACCAATGCCCGCAAATAGAGCCGGATCATCTTCTGCCAAAGGCAACCAGGAAGTACCCCTTTGCGTCGACTGAAGCCCGGCGTATCGCGAGCCGGAAATGAAAAAGGGGACGGGCGGACCCGTCCCCTTCTTTCATATAATCATTTTGAACAATGATGTTTAGCATCAAAAATTAAATCATCACTTTCGTCTGCAATCAAACAATAGGGAGAATCGTAGAAAAAGTGTTCTACGGGAAAACTGTCTATTAATTTTACTATGCGTTGTAAAATAAGTATTGCGTCTTGAACTGTTATTTCACCGTTTTCGTCTACATCAGCGATTTCTATTTCAATTTCTGTAAATTCAAGAATACCCACAATGTTTCTTAACAACTTTATGGCATCGTTTACGTTAATTATTCCGTCTCCTGTAAGGTCACCATATGGAAGATATTTAACTTGTACATTGTTGCCCATTAATTGCTTGATCAACAGCATGGTTTCACTATCCTCGCTTAGGTCAAGATCGTTGAATCTTACGTCAATACCCTTGCAGAGGAGTTCAGAAAGGGCTGCGATACTACTGATCTGGTTGTTGTTTAACCATAACCATTGCAAGTCGGCCAGTTCGGAAAGGGGCAAAATGTTGCCAATTTGGTTGCCTCCGAGCTTAAGCCAGTGCAAGTTGTTCATATTGGACAGAACCGAGATGTCACTGATTAAATTATTTTCGAGGAAAATAATCCTCAAACTGTTGAGGGCTGAAAAATCATTTATATCCTGGATCAGGTTGTTGGCCAGATCAAGATGGTATAGGCTAGTTAGCCCGGAAAGATGCGAGACATCCTCGATCTGGTTGCCGCTCAGGTCAAGATACTCCAGGCTTTTCATGCTGGATAGCTTTGAAATATTATTTATCTGGTTGTTACCAAGGTCGAGTGTCCTCAAATTATTGAGTTTGGAAAGCTCCGAGATATTGCTGATTTGGTTGTTATCTAGATAAAGGCACCGCAAATTGTCGTTCAGGTTGGAAAGAGGCGGGATGTTTTCGATCTGGTTGTCGCCTAGGTAAATGTATTCCAAATTGTTCGATTTGGGGA
>CAYOQX010000225.1:0-2536 GCA_964406195.1 uncultured Alkaliphilus sp.
GGCGGTGCAGGCCGAGCTTGATGCACATAAGGCAGATTATGCGAAGCACTCTGCCCGGATTTATAATGCCGCTAACTACGGACTAGACGGGGCAGGAATTAATGCTGCTATTACTGACGCATATAATAACGGTGGCGGCACAGTGATTATAGATGGTATTTTCGATGTAAAAGAAAATATCATTCTAAAGCCTAATGTATCTTTAGTTGGTTTGCCGGGCAATAAAATCAATTTAACAAATAGAGTAATTTCGACTGACGGGCAACCTTATGAGTTTAACTGTGTAATTGAAGGGTTAAATTTAAGACAAGAAGATACTGTCGCTTTTAATTCGCTTATAGAGATAGTAGGGTTAGACGCCGCCAACAAATGCAGCAATGTCATTATTCGTGACAATGTCATCAAATGCAACGAAAGAGGCGATAACGGAATAAGAGCTGGTTATGCCAAAAAAATAGAGATATATAATAACGCCATTTATGACACTGGTCAAGGACGCGGTATACTTATCAACAACTCATCGAATGTTGATGTTTACAACAATAAGGTGTATAACAGTGGCAGGGCAGGAATACAGGTTTTCGCAAACTGTGAATATATTAGAATACATGACAACTATGTTTATAGTTGGATGTTGCGTCGTGAGATTGCTGATGGTGGAATTGACAGTTATGGTCCCTATAATAGCCATATATCCGTATATAACAATATTGTTGATACTGGTACGGAACAGGCGATGGGAGGAGCAAGAAATCATTCTCTGATACGTATGCAAGGAGTACACGGTTGTTACGTGAAAAACAATATATTGATAGTTCAAAGCCCCACAGTAGGCCAGGTAATGAGGGCGTCTGAAAGGGATGAATCAGAAATCTCAGACGGAGTAGTTTTTGAAGGAAACGAAATATATCTAAAAACAGATGCTCAGTATATTTTCCGAGGTCTAAAAACAAAGGATTGGACTATTCGCAACAACAAAGTTTATTCATTGGGTGGAGTTTGTTTAGGTCACATTATTGAGGTTAGGGGTGATATAGAAGAACTATTGATTGACGGAAATGAATTTAAGGATGATTTAACAAAACCTTTAATTGCTGTATTTAATATAGGTGTCAAGCTTTCAAACTTAAGAATTATCAATAATACTTTTATAAACCAATCTCATCGTTTAGCGATGTTGAACGACATAGATTATCCCGTTGATACGCTTATGATTTGCAACAATAGAATAGAAACCTCTTTTGGACAGGCTATTTATATTTACCCAGGTATTGGAAAGCTAATGGTAACAAATAATTATGTCCAATGCGGGGAAGGAGGAACGCCGATAAAAAACAAAGGCACACTGGGCGAAGGCAACGAAATCATCGAAAACAATTTTGAAGTAGTTAGCTCATCTTAAGTCGCATAAGACTTATTATGCGCAACGCCAAATGAGGCGTTATTTTTATGCCCGGGGCTGCTGAAGCTCCGGGCAACATATTAAAAGCCGAAAGGCTCTTTTTTAATATTCCTGATGGAGGTGCAAAATGGCAAATGAAATAATTGTAGCAATTATAGCTTTTTTAGGGACGATGGCCGGAACAGCAGGAGGGATTATCGCCTCCAGTAAGCTGACAAATCATCGTTTAGAACAGCTTGAAAGGAAAGTGGACAAACATAATGAAATAGTCGAAAGGACCTTTGTTCTAGAAGAAAAAATAAAGGTTGCAAATCATAGAATTAGTGACCTGGAAAGGAAAGCGGGCAAATGAATTATAAAGTTGATCATATCCCCAAGGGCACGCCATATAACCGTAGACCGGGAATAGCGATGGCCCCTAAATATCTAACAATTCATAGTACCGGAAACCCTAATTCTACAGCACAAAATGAACGTGCATGGCTGACAAACCCTTCAAATGATAGAACTGCCTCCTACCATATTGTTGTTGATGAAAAAGAGGCAATAGAAGTATTGCCTCTAAATGAAGTTAGTTGGAACGCTGGAGACGGGCATGGTGATGGAAACAGGGCAAGTATAGCCATAGAAATATGCGAAAGTGGAAATAGGCAGAAAACCCTAGATAATGCGGTTAAATTAGTAGCCAAAATGCTAAGAGAAAGAAATTGGGGTGCAGACAAACTTAGGAGACATTATGATTGGTCAAGAAAAATCTGCCCAAGGATATTGCAACCTAACAACTGGGCTGGGTGGGAGAAGTTTAAACAGGATGTAAAAAAAGAATTAACGGGAGGTGTAACTGTGGCAGCAGACAAGAATGCTCCAAGCGCCTGGGCGAAGGGCGCCTGGGACTGGGCGAAGGCGAAGGGGTATCTGGACGGCACGAGACCAAAAGACTCAGTTACTCGGGAAGAACTGGCGGCGGTGCTGAAGAACGTGGTGGACAAGAAATGAAATTTTCTAAGTGGGTTGTGGCGCTGGTGATAGCACTCAACACTATTTTTACAGTTGCAGTGCTATTTATTTTCCTTAAAATTGGCAGTGAACCAACAACGCTGATTGCGGCTTTTTTTGCTTTTACGACCGGAGAGC
>CAYOQX010000226.1:0-2528 GCA_964406195.1 uncultured Alkaliphilus sp.
TCTAAGCATCTGCTCTATACCCTGTCCCATATCGATAGAAGCTCTTTTACATTCTATAACCCCGAACGGTATACCGTTTACAAAAATAACTATATCGGGCCTGATATTACCCTGTCCGTCCTCCCTCTCTACACTAAATTCCTCCACCACATGAAATACGTTGTTGGATATATTATCCCAATCAATATATTTTAATGAAAAAGATTTTCTAGACCCGTCAGATAAATTCTCCTCGTAACTTCTTCCAAGCATCAAGGTATCGTATATCTTTTCATTTGTTCGAACTAATCCATCTGTTAAGGGTTCATCCAAATCCTTTATAGCCTGCTCTATATTTTTTGTGCTGAATTTGTAAGTCCCGCCCTTATATTGATATTCATTGAGCTCGATCAGTTTTTCCTTTAATATATCTGTAAGAAGTACATTATATAGATTTCCCCTTATTTTCTCCGCTTCTTCCGAAGGAATATATATGTAGCCCAGGTTTTTCAAAACCTCTATAGCGGGTTTTTGGGATATGTTTTGTTCGTTATAAAGATTTGTTAATGGCATAGTCTCACCCCTTTGTTCGTCGGGAAAATTCCTATTTCCTGCAGTTATCCCATATGGTTAGAAATACCCAAAGTGTGTCTTTAACCTTGGGCATTCTGAAACAGTTCTGTTTGGTTTTTGTTTGTCAATTTTTTTATCTTTTCTATTTCTTCTTTAGTCAAATTTGTAATTTCTATTATCTGGTTTAGTGACATCCCAATACCAATTTGTTCTCTTGCCTTCAAGATTGTCATTATTTTCTCACCTTTTCCATCTGACTCCCTAATTTTGATTATAATATCTTCTTCGGTGACACAAAATAATGCGGATAAATTATTTTATTTTTACTATCCTTTGGCACTGTGCCACCTGCTTCCTATATAAATTATATCACTTTGCGATTGATTTGTTATCTAAATTAAATATTCACTCTAACTATACCTGTCAATAATAATTGCATAAGACCTTTTTTCTGGAGTTTTAATTGTTCCAATTCTTGGTTTAGCAGATCGATTTCTTTATCAGCTGTAGAGAGAATTTGGGCGATGGCGTTTTGTTCTTCCATTAAAGGTAGTTTTACATATAATTTTAGGACCTCAGCTTTCGATAAATTAAATCTAGTAGAGCCTTGTGCTAGCTTACAAATGCCTTTTCGAAATACATTTCCCCTAAATAAGTACCTTGCATATTTAGGTACAAGGGTTTTGAAATCGTTTAACCTGAATCCAAAACAAAAACTGTTCAAATATAATCCTTTCACATCATCTAGTAATACTGAGCTCATTCCTACTTCATCAGGCGTTTCAGATGATACAGTAAAAAATATATCACCATACATTGCAGTATTTTGATTTTCGTCCTCTGAAATTCTTACATAATCTACATTTTTAATGTCTATCTTTGAATTTTCAAATATATTTTTATATGTAATAAAAGGCTTCCCTTCTCCAAAGTCCTTAAACGTTTTTCCGGCTAACCCATTAAATGTATCTCCAATACCCCCCAACCTCACCTCTTCCCATTCCCCATCAAACCCGGGCAGTCTTACCTCTCCTGTTAAAAGCCTCTGCATTAATCCTTTTTTCTGTTCTTTTTTCTGGTCAATTAGTTTTTCTTTTAATTCGATAGCATCGTCCCAGGTAGAAAGGATTTGGGCGATTTTTTGTTGTTCGGAGATAGAAGGTAGGCTTGTTGTAATCCTGCTCATGTTTTTATGTCCTACATGAGGTTGCCCTCCTATATTAAACAGGGACAATAATTGTTTCCAATAAAACCAACTATTCAGAAAAAACCAGTAAAAATCATTTCGGATTTCATCAGCCTTATTAAATATTTTGAACATATTATTACTAAGAACACCTCTTTTACCTCTGAAGGCCTTTCCTCCCGTGTTCCCAGTATTTGCCACACATATATCATTTTCCTCAACAATATAGAATTTTTTTGCCTTTTTTACATATGTAATATCAAAGTCCGAGATAAAATCACTTATATACAAATATCTGATATATCCATCACTCAAGGTTTCCAACTGTTTATTACTTGGTATTTGGTATCCCTGCCTAAATTCTGAAATTTCTCCTAGTTTTTTAACCTCCCAATCCTCAGGCATAATTCCAATCTTTGTCTTCTTATATCCCTCAGGTATTTCTCCTCTATTTATCATTTCAATTCTTTCTTTTATTTCAGTCTTCAAATTTACACCCCCGTTATAGCTTGTTGATCCTATCACTCCTTAGGTGTATCGTATTATCCTTGCCATTTTTCATGTCTGCCCTTTTTGTACCATACATTCTTAGGACTGGACTATTGGGCTTTTTATATATTGTTACCCTGTTATTTTTGTTTTTTTACACCCCGGGTTTATACATTTTTTCAATTCTTGCAACTTTGCTATTGCTATTTCACTGTTTCTAAGACTTTTATGAGCACATATATAAGCAAAATTTATATTTTTATCTTCTGCTACATATTTTCTTATTTCTTCAATATTATTA
>CAYOQX010000227.1:0-2523 GCA_964406195.1 uncultured Alkaliphilus sp.
ATAAATATAGCGGGTCTCCACCTTTTTATTTATAAAATCATAATATTTTCCGACCTCACGCTTTTCCCAGACCTCACGGTATATTTTGACCTTTACCGGGTGATTTACCGCGGGGCCGCTTTTATATGCGTCTTTATCCCAAGGCTCTGCCTGGCCGCTGTTTACTCGATCTACTGTAAGCCTGTTCAGAGCTATTTCCAAAGTTGCGGTTTCGCCTTCCACCTTATCGGAAGCATCAATGCTGATATCATTATTCAGCACATATATAGCGGCTTCATTGGTAATTTCCCCGGATTCAGGGAGTTTAGCCGTCAAATACAGCCAAGGGGATCGGATAGGGCTCCATTGACCCGGCTCAAATTTGGGAGAAAAACTTATATTGGCATTTCCCTCATCATCTGTAGTGACGCTGCCGTTTCCGTGGTCATTAATATAGTATTCCAAGGGTATATGGGCTGCAGGGGTCCCTTCAAAAAAGGTAGCCTTCACCTTAAAATTCATTTTATCCCCTACATACACAGCCTTTTTTGATGGCTCGATTTCTAATCTGTAGGCGGGCTTGGAATAAGTTTCAACTTCAAAACTCTCGGAGGTAATTACATAATCCCCGGATTTTACTTCTAAATAGTAATAGCCGGGAGTTAAGTTAGGCAATTTTATATTGTCGGTAAAGCTAGAACTGTCCAGTGCAATTTCCTTGCTGTCGATAACGGGATTATCCCGCCATCCTCCTGACGAAATAGATACCGTAATTTTATCGAGAGGTTTTGCCTTCTCGGTACGAGGCTTAATGAGCCCCCAGAAATGGACGGTATCACCCGGCTTATATAAGGTCCTGTCAAGATAAAGGTATTTCCAGTATCCTATGGCAAATTCCCTTCGGGCCTCCGACTTGGGATCCCATTGATACCAAGGGGGAATTGCAGCTACCGCCTCCCTACTGTCTTTTGAAATGACAGCATAGACTCCGGCGGAGTTTTCTTCGGGAGTGGTAAGCCGGGCTAAACCGTCATTATCGGTAACCGCTGACTTATCGCTGCCCCAAAGCAGGATTTTTGCTCCCACAGCCGGTAAACCGTCTGATAGGTCATTTACCCATATAAAGGTGTTATTTTTGTCAACGGCGGCATATAGTGAAAGGTCTGTCACCTGAAACCATGCCTGACGGCGGATATCCTGTATCTTTGTTTCTGCCAAATAATAACCGGCGGGCAGGGCTTCAGGAAATTCAACAAATTTAGTGTAGTCAAACTCCATCACAGGAGCGGAAAACTTGGCTATAGACTGCAGCTTGGAACTGTCTTCCTGATAGTTCTGGCGGCTTCTATAGGCCCAATACGGTATTTTTTGACTTCCTGCCAAAGCTTTGATGTATTCGCCTGCACTTTGATATTTATAAACGACAAATTCCATATCCTTAGGCAGGGTATTACTGTCCCAGCTATAGTAGTTGAATTGTAAAATGGGCTTTTCATCAGTAGTAAATTCGCGGATAGGTTTATAAAAACTAAAGCTGTAATTCTGCCGGGATTCACCGGTGGTTTCAAACCGGAATGTAAAGTCATCTTCAAGGGTTTGACTGCTGCCGGAAAGAGGGAGGCCTTTTTTTACGGTAACGGTGTATATGGCATCGGGCTCCAAACTTTTCGGCACGAATACCGCTGTTTTTTTATGCACCTCAAAAGTCCCTTCCACCTGGGGGCTGATAGAAAAAAACTCCGGCAGTCTTTCAAAATTCAAATGACTGAAGTTGATTTCAATTCCCGTACTTGTGGGAACACCGGTGGCCTGATTCCCAGGGAGGGTTGATACGACCTTGAAATCCCCCTTGGTCTGGAATGCCCATTTAAGGGGAGCATCAGTTCCCGATGCCATTGCAAATCTATAGATTTTTTGCGGTTCCAAGGGCTCTTGTGGGATTACCAAGACCCTTTGTTTATCCTGATCATCTTTTTTCACTGTAAAATCGATAGCCGGTTCCACTGTTAGGTTTTCCCGGATAAGTTTCGGATCCAAAGCAGACTCGGCGGAAAGAATAAATTCCGTATCCAGGTCCGCACCCCCGCTGTCATGCTTTGTAGCCTCCATAGTGATTCCTGCCGCTAATGCTTCGGTGATGATGGGGGTATTCCTACCCCTATATATGGTTACACCAAACACCAGCAATATTATTACCGCAAGGGACAAAGCCAAATAACGCTTTGATTTTTGCATTTTGTCATCTCCTTATAAAACTCCTCACAATATATTAGACGTTTTATAAGACTTAATAGTTCCATTAATTCTTAAAAGAATAAAAGTTTATATAAAGGAGGAATAGAAGAAGATGGATTGATTGGTGAAGGAATAAGGTCTTAAGCTGCTGTTCCATGGAGATTGTGGAAGAGGAAAATGAAAACAGCCATAAGAGCCATGAAGTAACAAAAGATAAAGAGCAATCTTAGTTTATTTGTAATGCAGACTTTATAAAGGAAAACGGGGGTCATTTCTTCAAATAATGATCCCCGTTTTGTATTAATTCTG
>CAYOQX010000228.1:0-2517 GCA_964406195.1 uncultured Alkaliphilus sp.
ATCCAAATGATGGGAGGAGATTCCGTTGGACAAGGTAATCAGGTTTCCGGAAATTGCGAACAAAAGTAAAGAAGAAACAATAATTATTAAGGAGGAAAAACAAATGAAAAAAAGTAACATCACTCGAATTTCCGAAATTGCAAAGAAATATGCTTTGCGCAGAAGCGGTGCGCTCCTAATGGCTCTGGCAGCGTTGTTCGCCGCAGCCCCCTGCACCGGCCATTTTTACGAGCCCGAGGTACCGAGGAAGCTGCAGGGGGAAAAGTAAAACTTACTATCTAGATTCAAATACACAAGATACAAAAATACTGATGTTAATAGAAGAACTTAATAATTTTATTTCCATCCTCGAAAAAGATTAGAAATTGCCTCAAGTAAAGAAGAAGATACCATTAATATATTTACGCTAGAGTTTTTGCCTTAACCGATAGGTATGATTACGCCGACACAAATTATGGTGGTATTGCTGGTGCAGCTGCACAAACCATGTATTACGCACAGATAATGGGGGTAATAATACCTTTTTACACCAACATTATTATAGACTGGTAGTTTGAAACATATAATATTTAATGTATAATGTACATGGGGACAGTTGTTGAACTGTCCCCATAGTTTAGAAAATACTAGAAATGAGTGGTATGGATGAGGAATAGGTCAATAGTGACGCTGAAAAGGGCTTTCTTCCCGGGAATTGCAGCTATTATTTCCTTTTTATTTTTTGTAATTATATTTTACTCAATTATAAGAACTGTAATCGAACCAGATTATTTAATAATCCTATTATTTGCCCTACCTTTTGTTTTGTTTGGAACGATATTTATTTTGACGGTAAAGGATAAAATAAACGAGACCGCCTCGATTATTTCTACAGGAATTTTAATAATTCCTCTGGCGATTGCAATAGCTTTTATATTTTTGTTTGTTTCTATTGATACGGCAACTACAACAACAACTGATATAAACCGCTACGAAAGGGTTTTAAAGCTATCGAATCTTCCTAATCACCTTTTGAAAAACACTTTTCCTGACGAAGTTCCGGCTAACGCCGAAAACATAATGTTTATGTATCATCCTTCGTTTGGACAGGGGGGAGAGGCCATTGCATTAAAATTTGAGCTTGACTCGGAGTCAATAAAAGAATACATTGCAGTGTTTCCAAAAAAGGCCAAGTGGGTTGGAAAAGTGACGGACAGCGAAGCGTCTAAACACGGAGTCTTTATCGGAACGTTCAATGCTTTCGGCTCTAAATATGACTCACATAGCCGTTGGGATGGTTACACAGTTTTTGTGATTTTTAGTCAGCCTTATGAACCAAACAATTGGAATCATGGTGAAATAAGCTTCGTCGCTATAAGCGAACACAGTAATGAAATTTTTTTCTATGCGGATAAATGGTAGAAACTTAAGATGGAATTATTCGTCTTTATAAACCGAGGGGACGGTTCTCTTGGTTGCCAAGACTCCCGCGGCTATGATAATATAGCTGCGGGAGTGGTATATTATGCCAGGAAAAGCGAGAAAGAAAAGTGAAAGCGGGATATGTCATATTATCTTGCGTGGACAGAACAGGCAAATAATATTTGAAGACGATGATTCAGGAACATTACAAAACTTTTATATTAATTGCTACCTACAATCAGGAACAACCTACTATTTGCGTGTAAGATCGTACTCAGGATCAGTGACAGGTGGTTATTATTGGTTACACGTGCATAAATCATAGTTACTTTTTTGCAATACGGTAATGCAGATTGTATATTTATGGTATAATGTTTCAAATAGGGTTTTGAGAAGGTGTTAACTAATCAATGAAGGGGAAGCATCGGCATGAAACAGATTACTTTATTAATATTTATGTTAGCAGCTATCATAGCTCTTCTTTCGGGCTGCGCCAAAAGAGAAGACTACAAATCGGGCGGCGAGGCCCCAACAAGCGTCTGTAACGGTTCAGCCGTCTGTTTCCCCTCTCCCGCTATATCTGAGGAACCTAGAGCACACGGCATCGATGCTCCGCTCTCTTTAAAGATGAATTTTCCATTTGCAGAGCTTCTTACGGAGCTCTCTTGGTATGACTCTGAAAAGCTTTTTATACCCGGGTATGACGGGCTCGGCTCGTCGTTGGATATAAGTTATACTGCAACGGGAAACGAATCCAGCAGTGAAATTGCCGGGGCCCTCTACTCAAGGCTTCTTGATGCTTACATTGAAGGGGATAGCAAAGATTACATCATTTTGGACATAGCAAATCTCCAGTGTGTCGATATATTGGGCGACGAGTCTCCCACTGAATTCAGCGAATATGGATGGAGAATCTCTGTCAAACCTGAATACCTTGACCGGTCATGGATAGTAAAAAACCCGCGTGTGGATATAAAACTCGTTGGATGCTTTCTGGGAGTATACAGCGACGGAGAAGAATATACCACGTTTAGAATAGAAAACACTTGCATAATCAGGGATGGAAATGTCTATACGCTTCTAAGTGATAATCCATACGGGTTTCTATTTAAAAAA
>CAYOQX010000229.1:0-2514 GCA_964406195.1 uncultured Alkaliphilus sp.
ATATTCCTTTACCGTCCTTCCCTTCGGATTCTCCGAAAAGCTGTTTGAACCATTCACCGAAATAAAATAGATTGGGCTCGTAGTTTACTATAACCTCCGTTGTTTTTCCCATGGAATACAGTATGTTTCTGACAGCGGCGTATTGATACGAAGGGTTGGTTTCGATGCTGTTATCGGATAAATGAACCATAGCTGTTCCGGCCCCCTGCATAACCCTGTCTATGTCTATTCCGGCCACAGCCATGGGAAGCAGTCCTACCGGGGTCAACACGGAGTACCTTCCTCCGATATTATCGGGCACTGTAAATGTCCTGTATCCTTTCCTATCCGCCAGTTCTCTCAATGCACCGCTTTCTTTATCCGTTGTGGCATATATTCTCCTGCCCGCTTCCTCTTCCCCGTATTTTTCTTCCATATGCTCCCTCAGTAATCTGAAAGCAAGTGCGGTTTCCATGGTCGTTCCCGATTTGGATATCACGTTTATGCAGATATCGTGTCCTTCTATGATATCTGACAGTTCCTTCAAATATGTGGAGCTTATGTTGTGACCTGCAAAATATATCCTGGGACCGTTTCGCTTTTCCCCGGGCAGCTCGTTATAAAAATTATGATTGAGCATTTCTATGGCAGCCCTGGCACCGAGATAAGAACCTCCTATACCCAATATTATAAAAGCATCGCAGTCATTCCTTATTTTCTCCGCGGTAATTTTAATCCGCTCAAATTCTTTCGTGCTGTATGTACCGGGCAAATCCACCCACCCTGCAAATTCACCGCCTTCTCCGGTTCCGTTGTGAAGCATATTGTAGCACAGACGCACCCTCTCCTGCATGGCGATTATTTCCCGCTCATCTATAAAACCGAGTGAATCCGAATAATCAAATGTTACTCTATCCATACCCCTGACCTCCAATCAGATCGTTTCGACTTTTTCTTCGATCCAATCCATGATCGCAGCTAGAATTTTCCTGCTCTCATCCATAGTATCCCCCTTGGAAGCGCCGTATATTTTGAGTTTCGGTTCCGTCCCCGAAGGCCTCAGGCACAGCCAACATTCGTCTTCCAGTATAAATTTGATCACATTTGATTCAGGCAATTCTATTTCCTCAACAGCCCTATTATTATATAAACAAGTTCTTTTTTGTGATTCATAATCTTCTATGTATAGAACTTTTTTGCCCCCTATGGTTTTTAAAACATTTGTCCTGAAGTATTCCATTATGTCTTGCATTTTCTTCAGTCCGTCTTTTCCTTCCAATGTAATAGATTTTAAATCTTCCAGGAAGTATCCGTATTTCTTATGCAGATACATAAGGGCATCGTGCAGGCTCATTCCCATGGAATGATAGTATGCGGCCATCTCGCATATGAGCATGGAACTTACGACCGCGTCTTTATCCCTGGCATGTGTTCCCGCCAAGTAGCCGTAACTCTCCTCATATCCGAATAAAAATGTCTTTTCTCCGGTTTCCTCAAACTGCTTTATCTTCTCACCTATGTATTTAAAACCCGTCAATGTATTTATGCTCTCTATATTATATTTCTCGGCAATGCAGGGGCCCATCTCCGATGTCACAACGGTCTTTACTATGGCACCGTTCTCGGGCAATTTGTTTTTTTCGTCCAATGTTTTCAATATATAATTGACCAGAAGAACCCCTATCTGATTTCCCGTAAGAATTGTATACTCCCCGTCTTTATCCTTTGCTATGGCACCTACTCTGTCGCAGTCCGGATCCGTGCCGATGATTAAATGGGCATCCTTTTTTTCCGCCAGTTCGATGGCCAGTTTAAAGGCTTTTTTATGTTCCGGGTTGGGATACTCCACTGTTGGAAACTCGCAATCGGGCATCTCCTGTTCCGGAACCACAAAAATATTATTAAATCCTATCTCCTTCAAAACCCTTCTTATGGGCATGTTCCCGGTTCCGTGCAGGGGAGTAAACACCACCCTGAAATCATCCCTGACCTTTTTTATGATATCTCTTCTCAGGGACTGTTTTTTGACTTCTTCAATATATGCATCGTCTATCTTTTCATCTAAATATATTAAAAGCCCTCTGTTTTTTGCTTCTTCCTTATCCAATATCTCTATGCCTTCGAAATTATCAATAGACGCTATTGAATTCATAATGGCCTCGGCCCTGTCCGTTGCTATCTGCGCCCCGTCCTCCCAGTACACCTTGTACCCGTTGTATTCTGAGGGATTGTGGCTGGCCGTGACTGCTATGCCGGAGATACAATTCAGGTGCCTGACAGCAAAGGAAAGTTCGGGTGTGGATCTTAAATCGTCGAAAAGATACACCTTTATCCCGTTGTTTGCAAAAATGCAGGCGGATTCCTCGGCAAATTCCTTGGACATTCTCCTGCAGTCATATGCGATAACGATACCCCGTTCTTTTGCCGATTCACCCCTTGTTATTATGTAGTCAGCCAGCCCCTGTGCCACTTTTCTGACTATGTATTTATTCATTCTGTTGGTTCCGGCTCCCATAATCCCCCTGAGACCTGCGG
>CAYOQX010000230.1:0-626 GCA_964406195.1 uncultured Alkaliphilus sp.
AATATTTTTTAATTCTTCCGGCATAGAACCCTTCAAAGACGATGCCCTTCGAACAACTCCTATTAATTCCATATCCGGCGCCTCCTGTATCGCCTCCAATGCCATTTTTCCCACATTACCATATCCTACTATTGCAACTTTTATCTTTTTCATATTTCATGCTCCTTTCCATTAATTAAATTATACCATGTTGGTAGTATAATAAAAGAACTTGTTAGTTTCAATTGGCAATATAAACTATAGTGGTATAAAACCCACATACGTTTAACGTTTAATAAATATGCTGGAAAATGAATAAAATTTCGCATTGCAATCCTTATTTTCTTGTGATATAGTGTATGATGGGTTAATGTTTTGGGATTGTATGCAATTTCCAAACATGTATCTTTCATTATGATGGTATACTAAACTATTATACACAATAATTAAAGGAGTGTGATTTATGGCTACGCAAGAAAGATTTAAATGGAATGAAGTTGGCACAGGTAGTACAATTTTTTCGCAGATTCGTTCAACTATCGAAACAGTATTCTACGGTAACAACGTTTATCCCGTGAATACTTTAAAAGAAGCTTATAAACTGGCAAAATCTTCACCCGGTACCATCATCACTGATATGCCGGTTT
>CAYOQX010000230.1:636-892 GCA_964406195.1 uncultured Alkaliphilus sp.
GAAGAGATAGGTCTGGATCCCGATACCAAGGTGTTATTATTCAATGATGGCGCTGTAAAAGGTCGCGCTGCCGCCGCCAGAAGAATCCTTGGCGAACCGGGCATAGATGAGGAAGCCTATGGAGCAAAAATTCGGGAAGCCATTTACCATACACGTTTCAGGACCCTGTATCATGCAACTGCGTATATTGGGCTACATCCTGATTTTATGGTTAAAGCCCACCTGCTCATCCCTGAAAACCACGAAAACATAATGT
>CAYOQX010000230.1:902-2504 GCA_964406195.1 uncultured Alkaliphilus sp.
CTTAAAAACGAAGGGGATATCTACATCTTCTCAGACCCGGATTGGAGTCACCCCGATCATCCCTTGGGTCTATCATTTTTTGATCCCAAGCACAACTGCGCTGCCCTATTAGGTATGAGGTACTTCGGAGAACACAAAAAAGGTACTTTAACCTTGGCATGGGGTATTGCCAACCGTCATGGATTTGCATCATGTCACGGAGGACAGAAAAGATATAACTTGCCCGACGGAAGAAAATTTGTTGCCGGTGTGTTTGGTCTTTCAGGTTCCGGCAAATCCACCATCACCCACGCACGACACGATGACAAATACGATATCACGGTACTCCATGATGATGCCTTTGTCATATCTACAGAAGATGGTTCTTCTGTGGCCTTAGAACCTGCTTATTTCGATAAAACACAGGATTATCCCTTAGATAGTCCGGACAACAAGTATCTTCTTACAGTGCAAAATAATGGGGCAACCATTGACGAAAATGGTAAAGTAGTACTGGTCACGGAAGACATCCGCAACGGTAACGGCCGTGCCATGAAATCCAGACTATGGTCCCCAAACCGAGTAGATAAGTTCGGAGAACCTTGCAATACCGTCATCTGGTTAATGAAAGACCCTACCCTTCCTCCTGTATTGAAGGTTACAAATCCCGCGCTGGCTTCGGTTATGGGAGCTACTTTGGCTACAAAACGTACTTCAGCAGAAAGACTTGCTCCAGGGGTAGATCCCGATGCTTTAGTAGTTGAGCCCTATGCAAACCCCTTTAGGACTTACCCTCTATCTGAGGATTATCTGAAATTCAAAGCTTTATTTGAAAAAAGGCATGTGGAATGCTATATCCTAAATACAGGCTTCTTTATGGATAAGAAAATCCCCAAGGAGATTACCCTTGGCGCTTTAGAGGAAATCATTGAAGAGACTGCTAACTTTGTAAAATTCGGCAATTTCTCCAACTTGGAATATATGGAAATAGAAGGGTTTGTACCGGATTTTTCAAACAGTGCGTATGTGAAACAGCTTATTGCACGTATGGAAGACAGGGTAAAATTCATTGAATCCCGTGCCGTTGAACGAGGAGGATTTGATAAGCTTCCCGATGAAGCACTGGAGATCATGAAAAAAGTGGTTGAGGAAGCAAAAAGTCTGTAAAATATTACATTAGCTGTTCCCATATTTTTATGTATTTTGCAGATATAATTCTTATTTTAATTGAGATAGTTAATGTCTGTGACATCTTTTAAAAAGGTCGGTAAAAAATTACCGACCTTTTTTATACCTTACCTTTCCTTAAACAACTTTGTAAAATGGGTGTATGAACTCCCTCAAAAAAGGTTTTATTATATATTTAAATTAGCAAATGGATTGCTTTATTTTTGCAATATTTCATTTGCCAACTTGCATGCTGTAGGTGTAGCAGCTAAGCCGGCTTCGGCCGTTTCCTTTAACGCCGGTGGCATTAGATTACCTACAGCTTTCATAGCATCGATAACCTCGTCTACGGGTATAACACTTTCAATGCCTGCCAAAGCTAAATCGGCAGCAACCAATGCATTGGCTGCTCCCATAGCATTACGCTTTATACAGGGAATTTCCACCAGGCCGGCT
>CAYOQX010000231.1:0-2491 GCA_964406195.1 uncultured Alkaliphilus sp.
AACATCAGGAACTATGCAGGCTAACCTTGCGCTTAATGCAAGAGCAATCCCAGCCGGCGAACTATCATTATCAAACGAAGAAGGGCTATCAAGCGCAGTAATGAATGACCTATACGAAATATTTACAAAAGCCCTCACAGATGGTACTAGAATTGAATGGAATAACAGAGAGATCGGAAGGCTGGTGCGGACATATGCATAAGCCAATAATTTACAAAAATAATCGTAATGAAAAAAATGAATTTGGCACTAGGGAGCTTTTTATAAACAACCTAGACCTTTACGACTACAACTGGAAATATGACACAGACTTTGGGCGAGTGGGGAATTTCAGACGGGAAACACAGGAGAAAAAACTAACTATTTCCATATACGGAAAAACAGAAGCAGAAGCCAACCAAAGAAAGAATGATGTGTTTGAAGTGTTTGAAAAAGACGTGCTGGCGAACAATCCCGGGAAATTGTGGGTAGGTGATTATTATTTAAGTTGCTATATCACAGAGGGGAAGGTATCAAAGTATTATCGTCAAGGTAATTATTTGGCAAAAGAAATTAAGATAATAACCGACACGCCTGTATGGATAAAGGAAACGACTTATAATTTTTATATGCAAGCAATGGAAGATGATAACAGCTTTTATCCGTATGGCTACCCCTATGACTACTCAAATAATCTATTTATCCAAAGTATCACCAATAATCACTATGCAGATTGTAATTTTGAATTAACCGTATATGGTCCCGCCTTAAACCCAACCGTGTTTATAAAAGGACACCCCTATACAGTAAATACCGATTTACTGGCAGGGGAATATTTGACTATCAACAGTACTAATAAAACGATAATTAAAACTAAGATAAATGGCGAAAGAATTAACGAATTTAATAAAAGAGGTAAAGAATACTCCGTATTTAAATTGGTCGAGCAAGGACAGAACACAGTATCTTGGGATGAGCAGTTTAATTTTGATTTGACGCTATTTGATGAAAGGAGTGAGCCGAAATGGATCTAATTTACATGGACAAAAACGGAATAGAAAAAGGCGTACTCCTTAACTACTCTTTGGACCTAGATTGCGGACAAACCAACGACTTTGAAATATCTGTAGGAATCCACAATAATATCCTGCACCATACAGATAGATTTTATATCGCAGATACCGAGTATGGCGGGATAGTGGATAATGTAAAAGCAGATACCCGGAACTCAAAAATATTTTATAGTGGCAGGACTTGGCGAGGGGTATTATCAAAGAAAATCATAAAACCGCTTCCCGGGGATGATTACTATATTGTCTCCGGTGAAGCCAATGCTATAATTCAAGAAATGCTTGATTATGTAAATCTTAACGGATTATTCGTGGCAGGAGAAACAACAGATATAAATATAAGTAGTTACAGCTTTAATCGTTATACCGATTTATTAAGCGGATTAAGCGCAATGCTACGAAGGGTAGACGCAAGGCTTAAAATTAGATATATAGACGGATTTGTGGAAGTGAGTGCTGAACCAGCGGTTGATTATTCAGATGAAATCGAATTTTCCCAAGATGGCAAAGTGCATTTTATTGCCGAGGACAACCAAGGCGGTGTAAATCATTTAATTTGTTTAGGGAGTGGCGAATTATCAGCAAGGCAAGTGGTAGATTTGTATATTGACGAAAACGGAAATATCGGAAACCAATATTATTTTGGCACGGATGAAATTGTGGCTATATTTGATTTTCCCAATGCGGAAAGTCTGCAAGAACTCACAGAACACGGAATTAACAGACTAATGGAATTAGCCAGTAGCCAATCAGTCGATATCAATGTAGAAGATATGGAGCTGGAGCTTGGAGATATTGTAGCTGGTAGGGAAGAAATAACTGGACTTTACATTTCCGAACCGATAACACAAAAGATAGTACGGATAAATAATAACATAGCGAAAATCGAATACAAGGTTGGTGATTAAATGCAAATAATTACAGGATATACAGGACAAAACCATGTGACAAGTGCGGATGACGCAAGTTTATACCGAGGGATAATTGGCATAGATGATTATGTGTTAGATGTGGGGAGTAAACTCCAAGCCAATATAATCGATAACAATACTATCAGAATAATGGATGGTGACCTCTTAATCCAAGGACACCAAGCGAGGATTAGAGCAAACGACTATAACGAAGTGACAATTGATAATGGCACACCCGGAGAAAAAAGAAACGACTTGATCGTAGCAAGGTATCAAAAAAATACTACTACTGGCGTGGAAAGTATCACGCTGAAAGTGGTAAAAGGCACACCAGGAGCGACAGCAGTTGACCCAGAGATAATACAAGAAGATTTAAAAACAGGTGGAACTCAAAGAGATTTTCCTCTCTATAGAGTTTTCATTGATGGGATTAACCTTCAAAACGTGACAAGTCTTTTCAAGGTCATTTCCAGTGCTGCGACGCATCAGGCAGATTATGCGTCAAAGTTCCCCGACAACGCAGGTGCCCAT
>CAYOQX010000232.1:0-2403 GCA_964406195.1 uncultured Alkaliphilus sp.
AGCGGTAAGGCAGAGGACTGCAAATCCTTTACCCCCAGTTCGAACCTGGGTGCCGCCTCCAAACAAATACAAGCCGGAGTGGCGGAATTGGCAGACGCACAGGACTTAAAATCCTGCGGGTTTTCAAAGACCCGTACCAGTTCGATTCTGGTCTCCGGCACCAATACCAAGGGTTACAGGGTTATCAGAAACCCTGTTTTTTTATATCAAAAACCAGTTTGACCACCATTTTGACCACCATAATTAAAAATCCAAATTGAAATTCCGCTATTATTAAGGATGTGTTGTAAAGATGAAATTGAACATGGTAATTGTGCCTATAATTGGAGCATTTATTGGATGGTTGACAAATCGATTAGCTATTAGACTTATGTTCAGACCTATTAATCCTATAGGACTACCATTATTAAATATAACAATACAAGGTTTGATACCTAGAAGAAAAGATGAAATAGCTTTAGTTTTGGGAGATACAATAGAACAAGAACTAATATCAGAGGATTATGTAATTGAAAACCTATTTTCATCGAAATTAAAAATGGACGTAACAAGGATTATAAAAGAGATCTTAAATGAACGATTAAACAGTAAGATGAGCTTGATACCTTCCTCATTCAAGAACATTATATTAGGCCGTGCAGATACCTATATTGAAAAGGAAATCGAAACTATCATAGATGAATTGTCAGTGGAAATTATGAATACTGTAAAAGGAACGATAAATATAAGTGAAATGGTTGAAGAAAAAATAATGGGATATGAGCTGTTAAAGCTTGAGGATATAATTTTAAAGGTATCAAGTCTAGAGCTTAGATATATTGAAATATTAGGTGGAATAATTGGTTTTATAATAGGGTTAGGTCAAGTCCTTATATTTTGTTTAATAAAATAAATAGAAACTTGACATTAAATTTCAGAAATACTATAATTGTAGGAAATAATAATTATATCTCAGTGATGATGGGAAAAGTAAATTAGCTTCATATCAAAAGAGAAATAGTGTCGCGGCTGAAAGCACTATAGATATTGCTAACTGAAAACCGCCCCGGAGCATTAAAAATTTGAATTACTTTTAAGTGGATGTTTACTATATTATTCATCAATTAGGGTGGAACCGCGGGAGGACTGACTCTCGTCCCTTTAGAGGGACGGGTTTTTTTATTTTAATTTAAAGGAGGACTGTTTATGGATGTAGTTAATATTGTTTTAAATGATGGCTCTAAAACAACAATTCCATATGAAACAAGAATTATCGATTTTATTAAAGAACACAAAAAGAGCTTAATAAGAAAAGCGATAGCTGCTAAAATTGACGGCGAGATTGTAGGTTTGGATACCCCAATTGTTAAAGACTGCGATCTTGAAATTATCACTTTCGAGGATGATGAAGGGAAGCGCATATACAGGCATAGTGCTTCACATATACTGGCCCAGGCGGTCAAACGTCTTTATCCAAATGTAAAACTTGGGATTGGCCCGGCAATAGAAAATGGCTTTTACTATGATTTTGATGTAAAGAAAGCTTTTACACCTGAGGATTTAGATGCGATAGAAAAAGAAATGCAATTAATCATAAAAGAAAATTTGCCTTATGAAAAAATAGTTGTGGATAGAGAAAAGGCAATTGAAATGGCAAAAGAACTAAAAGAATCTTACAAGATTGAACTAATCGAAGACCTACCTGAAGATGAGGAAATATCATTTTATAGACAAGGTGATTTTATTGATTTATGTGCAGGACCACATATTATTTCGACTGGAAAGATAAAAGCATTTAAGCTGTTGAATCTTGCTGGTGCTTACTGGCGTGGTGATGAAAAAAACAAAATGCTGCAAAGGATATATGGAACAGCTTTTTCTAAAAAATCCGATATGGAACAATATTTACGACAAATGGAAGAAGCTAAGAAACGAGATCATCGAAAACTTGGCAAAGAGCTTGACCTATTTAGTCTGCAGGAGGAAGGCCCGGGATTTCCATTTTTCCACCCTAAAGGAATGGCTATCAGAAATAAACTTGAGGAGTTCTGGAGGGAAGAACATATTAAAGCGGGCTATGAGGAAATAAAGTCTCCGATTATGCTACATGAAAACTTGTGGAAAGAATCTGGTCACTGGGACCATTATAGGGATAATATGTATTTCTCTTCAATAGATAATGAAAACTACGCAATAAAGCCTATGAACTGTCCCGGTGCTATGTTAGTTTATAAAAGGAAAATTCATAGTTATAGGGACCTACCCTTAAGGCTTGGTGAGCTGGGGCTAGTGCATAGACATGAACTTTCCGGCACACTACATGGATTAATGAGAGTGAGATGTTTCACTCAAGATGACGCACATATTTTCATGTTAGATTCGCAAATTACCGATGAAATAATAAAAGTTATTGAACTTGTAGAT
>CAYOQX010000233.1:0-2394 GCA_964406195.1 uncultured Alkaliphilus sp.
TAGTAAAACACCAAACAATCCACAAGCAACACCAGCAATCATTATAATTGTACCATGGGTTTGGTTAACTCTTCGATGTAGATAACCAAAAATGACCCCACCTGCTGCAAATAAAATTGGCACAAATAAGATAGATATAGCATTAAAAACCCAGCCCAAAATTGCGAATACTGGACCATCACTAGATTTGTTCTGAGTATTATTGGCCAGATTCCCAGTATATGGCCCAGAATTGTCCCGTAAAGGAGCCCCACATGAGTTACAGAATCTACTTTCCTTAATGTTTTCATGACCACATTGACTACAAAACATTATATTCCCCCTATCAAACAGATTAATTTATTGTCTGGTAGCGCGCCTTCTTTATTACCCCAATATATTAGCAAGTTACATGAAATTCGGTATTTAAATAATATACCTTATATTTCATTTTTCCTAGGTAAAAAGTGGAATATAATATTTTGTAACAAGTTCTTGTCTATTGCTTATAGACTATAGGTTAACTTCTAATAATATCGGGGCATGGTCTTGCCTTGGACCTGAATCTATCATTTCTGATTTTGTAACCTTATCTGCGATGCGGTCACTAACCAGCCAATAATCAATTCTCCAACCAGAATTATTAATTTTACTTGTTTTAGCACGCTGTGCCCACCAGGTATACATATCTATTATGTCACCGTGTACATAACGGAAGGTATCAGTAAAACCCTTATCCAAAAGATTTGTGAACCCTTGACGTTCCTCATCAGTAAAGCCAGCTGAACGCCGATTATTGTCAGGATGAGCCAAATCTATTTCCTTATGGGCTACATTAAAATCACCTGCTACAATGACATCTTTCTCTTTATCTAATTTTTCAAGATAATTTGCATATTTTATATCCCATACCTGCCGATCTTTTAGACGATTTAGACCATCCCCAGCATTAGGTGTATAAACTTGTGTTAGGTAGAAATTATCAAATTCTAAAGTTATAATTCTACCCTCAAAATCCATGGTATCTGGTGCCCCTATCGTTGGAAAGGATACAGATGGCTTAAAAATTTTTTTATAAAAAAACATAGTACCCGCATAACCCCTGCGAGCAGGTTCTACCGAACTATTCCAAGCGATTTCATAGTCCGGAAACATATCATCCATAATTTCAAAGTGCTTTTCAGTTGGACCACTGCTAGGTAACTTTGTTTCCTGTAACCCTATAATATCTGGGTTGTAATTTATAATCGTATTTAGTACATTCCTAGACAATGCAGCCCGAGCTGACTCGCCTGTTAGAGCAGCATTTAATGAATCAATATTCCATGAGATAAACTTCATTATTCTCCTCCTTTTCGGTTCTTCAATCTATTGATGGCAAGGGTGATGGCAAGGGGACGCCTTGATTGCCATCTTTACCTGAGTTTTTCGAAAATACCCCTTCCAAAGCCTAGCACCCTTGATAGTTGCCGATTACTTGCACCAGTTTTAATTTTTATTTTTTTCAGAACTTTGTCTCTCGCTTGCTTATCTAAATTATATACTTCATCTATATTGACAAGTTGTTGGATGTATTTCATTAAATCATCATCCGTCCATCTCACAATAGGATTATAATCTAAGCACTTATCTTCGTTTTTTTCCTCCATAAACACTAGAAATTCCTTTAAATTTTTAAAAAAGGAAAATGCAAATTCTATATCAACAATTATTTTATTTTCATATAAATATTCCTGATAACTACTCCATTTGTAATGTTTCATTTCTTGTACTAATCCCGCTTTGATAGGATTCTGGTGAATATAACGCAACACAGTTAAAAAATACTCATTTGTTTCAACAACTTCACTTTTAAATCGATTTTGAAATAGGTGTCCTGTTCTGCCATTTTTTATATTATGATACTGGGCATAGCCAACTGCTACTCTTTTTATGACATCGCCAATCATTCCTTCTGTTTTAAGTAAAAGATGAACGTGATTGGTCATTAAACAAAAAGCATATATTGTACATCCAGTTCTTTCCTGTGCTCTTTTTAAATATTTTAAAAAAGCCGAGTACTCTTCCTCATCCAGGAAAATATTTCTTTTATCAATGCCCCTCATCATCACATGGTATATTCCAGTTTCACTTTTTTGTCTTGCAACCCTTCCCATAATTATTCCCTTCCTTTCGGAAATAAACAGATCATTAAATGATTTCCTATGCATGGCTTAACCTTCTATCATTGTACTCGGAACCCTTTTTCATTCTTTATATTTTACACTTGGGTTGAATAGAAGATGGCAAACAAAGCGTCCCCTTGCCACCCTTGCCACTTTTTATTCATCCACCCTAGACATCAACGCTATGGTCTCTATATGCAACGACCCGTCTGGATTGATGTTTTATACTGTTTCTACTACATTTTCACTT
>CAYOQX010000234.1:0-2383 GCA_964406195.1 uncultured Alkaliphilus sp.
GATTACCTCGATTCCGTTGCCGAACATAACGGCAGGTTTTACTGTCATGGTGGCTTTCTCCGTATCTGCATCTATGTAGTGAGTAGGTATGTTCTTTTTTTCTAGTATTTCAAAAAAGTGTTTTGTCAATCTGAGGCCGGATTTTCCTATTCCGTCTATGGTTAAACCCACCGCATTTGCACCCGGGTCGAATTTGCCGTCCTTTCCCGTCACATCATCCTTAAACTTGAGCAGATAATTACCGTCCTTTAGGTCATATACATCTTTTGTTTTACCTTTATAAACGAGTTCCATGCTACATAACTCCTTTTTGTCTTAGTTTTTGTGATTTAACCAGATGATATCATAATATTTATATTTTTCCAATAGGTTTTGACAGTGAACCACCCTGCATCTTGTTTAAGATATTGTGGCAGACCACGTGCAGGCCACATACAAACCCTGAATAAAACAGGTTAATCTATATTTGAATTAAATTATCATTTTCGGCACATGCTAAATAAAAGAAAGATGAATCCGAGGACGTGAAAAGATGAATCTGGGAAATTTATTAAAAAATATTTTTATTTATAAAGGACCTAAAGAATATGATCGCTTTGAATTGCTTGAGGATGAATCTGAGGATTACGGTAGGGCTAAACCTGATGAACAAAACGATACTATAGGACAGGATACCTCCAAAACCGAGGAAAGTAATACTGATAAGGAAAAAGTGGAAAAAAAGCTTCAGGTAAATCTTCAAAAAATTAAAGATAAGTTCAACTCTCCCACAAATCAGGATGTGGTGACACGGGAATTCAAAATCTTGCAGCAGTACGATGCTTTTATTGTATATATTGACGGTATGGCCGATGACATTACAATTAAAGACCATATATTACGACAGTTACTAGAAAGATACACCGCAGCAGGTACCGTTGCCAAAAGCAAAATGGTAGATTATATTGCAAATAACATGCTTGCAGCCAATCAAATAACAATGGAAACCCAATATGCGGAAATTATTGAACAAGTTTTAAATGGACAGACCGCCCTTTTTATCGACGGAAATGAACAGTGTATTCTGATTGAAAGTCGGGGATTTGAAAAACGTGCTGTATCACAGCCGGTAAATGAAACTGTCATACGGGGCCCGCATGAAGCGTTTATTGAAAACCTGCATACGAATATTTCATTGGTGCGTAGAATTATCCGCAATAAGGATCTTATTACCGAAATGGTACCCATTGGTAATCTAAATAATATGACCTGTTCAATTTTATACATTAAAGGAATAACAAATCCCCAAATCATAAAAGAAGTAAAGAGAAGAATTAACAGCATAGACATAGATTTTATTTCTTCCGACGGAACCTTGGAACAGCTGATAGAGGACCATCCCCTTGCAACATTTCCTCAAATATTGACCACTGAAAGGCCTGACAGGACAGCATCCTTTTTGATGGAAGGCAGAGTTGCAATTATCAGTGACGGATCCCCTTACGCAAGTATCGTCCCCTCAACATTCTTTGATATGATACATACTTCCGAGGATTATTCACTCAGATGGCAATACGGCACCTCCCTGAGAATAGTTAGAATTATCTCAGCCGGGTTGGCTGTGTTTCTTCCGGGAATTTATCTTGCCCTGACATTGTATCACCATGAGATGATCCCTACGGAGTTACTGGCCTCCATGGTAAGGGCAAAAGAAAACATCCCGTTTCCTCTGGTTGTGGAAATTTTGCTTATGGAATTTTCTTGGGAACTTATTCGGGAGGCCGGGGTAAGGGTGCCGGGTGTTATAGGACAAACCCTGGGAATCATAGGGGCCGTCATACTGGGTGAGGCAGCCGTTGCCGCCGGACTGGTAAGCCCTATACTTATCATTATTGTTGCAATTACCGGTCTGGGGAATTTCGTTATTCCGAATTTTCCTTTGGGATTTGGTGTTCGTATTTTAAGATTTATGTTCATTTTATTAGGAGCCATAGCGGGTTTTTATGGAATTGCAATAGGTATTTTTATATTTGGAGGTTTGGCATGTTCTATGAAGTCCTTCGGTGTACCATATTTAAGCCCCATTGTACCCAAGACAAAAGCATCTCTTGACACTATTTTGAGAATGCCCACATGGTTGCAAAAGAAAAGGCCGGATGCAATTAACCCCCGGAAAAGAGCGAAATCGGGAAGAATCATACGCGGTTGGACAAAACAGGATAACGGGGAGGACAGATCACAATGATCAAAGAAGGAAAGTTCGGCACCTTAGAGGCCGTTTGGCTTATTGTAACCGCAATATCAGCAAAGGTGTTTTTCTCCAGCCCCGGAACACTTATAAAAAATGTTGGCAGTGCAGCTTGGTATGTAACAATTATCTCTGCAATTACCGCGCTGGTTGGAT
>CAYOQX010000235.1:0-2373 GCA_964406195.1 uncultured Alkaliphilus sp.
TGGAGAAGGTCGTATTTACATAAAAGAGGGGAAGAATTTATCAGCATACTGAGCGATAATATCCGTGGCACACTGATGATCAGAGCCAGAATGGGATACTCTGTTGATATACCGCAAATAACCAATCCGAGGGAAACTACCTATACTAATCAAGATAGCATAACAGTGGAAGGCAAAGCCGTATGTGATGAAAAGGTAAATTTATATGTAAACGGGGAGAAGGTGCAAACCGTGGAGGCTGTTGATGGGGCCTTTGTAGTTGAGCTTGATTTGGAAGAGGGGAAAAACATAATTGCGGCGACATCAGAGCTGAAGGGAATAGAAACTGAACCGTCAAATAAGATAAAGATATTGAAAGATACCATGGCACCGATCATTGAGGTTGCACAACCTTCTGATGGAGAAACAATAGAACTGAAAACCGTTTATGTATCGGGGAATATCATAGAAGACCATTTGGACAGGTTGTTTATAAATGGTGAAGAAGTTGTGGTAGATAAGGAAGGTAATTATAGTGGATTTGTTGAACTATCTGAAGGTGAAAATGACATTATCATTAAAGCAACAGACCTGGCGGGAAATACGGCTACAGTTACCAGAAAGGTAATATCGACCTATGAAGACTCATCAAAATATAAAATAGAGATTGAGGAAAGCAATGAATATGAGATTGAAGAAACCGAAAGTAGTTTTATGCTTACTATAAACCGAGCGGTAACAGGATTTAAACATTTCGGGGCAACGGTACGTTCAAGAATAGGGGAAAATATGGGGCAACTTACTGTGGTCTTTACTCATTTGAGAAATAATATTCAACGCAGTTTAAATTCAATACAGGCCGACCATGACGCAGATATGGTCAATACAAAGGCAGGGTTTAATGTTGAGCCGGGTGATATACTAAAAATTTATCTGGTTGACGAGCTTACCAATGATCTGGATCGGAATCCTATTATTCTAAAATAAACATTAATTATTGCATTATAATATTGAATGTTTATTTGAATCAGGGAAGTGAAGTGGGGTGGTATATGTATCGGATTTTTATTCAAGGTCACCTGTGCATACGTACATGGACAAATAAAACAAAAGGGGGATAAAACATGTTTAGGAAAACAAGAAAATTCTTAGTAATTTTACTTGCTATGATGCTCGTTTTGACAAATATCGGTACTATATGTTTTGCCGAGGAATCGCAACATATGGCAATGAGCATGGCGATGGATTCATCAGAACGAACCATTAAATCAATACATGCAGGTAGGGATTATAGCGCGATTTTATATGATGATGGTACAGTATCGATTTTTGGGGGAAATGGCAATGGGCAATTGGGGCTTGGATTGGATAAAAACACAAGTGTAAATGTGCCCACCGACATTGAGGGTCTAACAGATGTAGAAACCTTAAGTGTAGGATCATCACATGTATTTGCTATTAAAAAGGATGGTTCCATTTGGGCCTGGGGGAAAAATTATAACGGTGAATTAGGCGATGGAACAAGAAGTGACAGATTTGAACCTATACCTGTGCCATTGGATAATTTTAGGATTATTTCAGCAGGTGGAGGACACACGGTAGCAGTTAAAAACGATGGGACTGTTTGGGGTTGGGGAATGAATGGTTCCGGCCAATTAGGCAGTGGGGAACCCGGTAGTGTTTTGGAACCGGAACTTGAACCGATTCAAGCGATTGACTTGACAGATATAGAGGATGTTTTTACGGGGGCATTATGTACATTTGCCTTAAAAGATGATGGCACATTATTCAGTTGGGGCTTTAATAACCAAGGACAGCTTGGAATTGGGACATGGGATTTTGAAAAAGGCAGGCCTACTGAGGTTCTGATTTCCGATGTAAGAAAATTCGCAATTGGAAACGATCATTGTTTTGCGTTCAGGGATGATGGGACTATTTGGACATGGGGTAGGAACAATAAAGGGCAACTGGGTAATGGTACAACCGAGGATAGCAATGAACCTGTACAGATAACCGGATTAGATGACGTAATAGATATAGTCCCCGGCCAACTTCATACCATAGCCCTGAAGGAAGATGGCTCTGTTTGGGCTTGGGGTAGAAACAATTTAGGTCAACTTGGAAATGGTACAATAGATGATGGAAGTACTGTTTCTCCTGTTCAAGTTAAAGGTCTCAATGATATCGTATCCATAGCCTCCGGAAGTGATCATGCGATTGCGGTCGGGAAAGATGGTTCTGTTTGGACTTGGGGCAATAACTCCTCAGGCCAACTTGGTGATGGAACAAACGAAAATAGAAGTTTACCTGTTAAAATAATGGGACCATCGGAGCCGGAAGTAGACAAAACAGCCTTACAATCTAAAATAGACGAAATATCCGAACTGGACGAAG
>CAYOQX010000236.1:0-2356 GCA_964406195.1 uncultured Alkaliphilus sp.
CGGCATGTTTCGAAAAAATCATAATAGATCCTGGCTGTATTATAGGACACAACTCCCGTCCCTGTGTCCCCTTCATGTCCCCCTTAAACCCCTTCATTTTGCTTTAGAATATCTCTTATTTCCTCTAGCAGGAGCTCTTCCTTTGATGGTGCAGGTGGCTCTTCAGGAATTTCCGTCTCCTTTTTCCTAAAGGAACCAATAAATTTTATGAACATAAATATTGAAAATGCAATAATTAGAAAGTCAATTGCAGATTGAATGAATTCCCCGTATTTTATTATTATCGGTTCTTCCCCCCGGGAGCTGATAATGTATTCAAGTGTAGTAAAATTAACCCTACCAACTATAAGTCCTATAATAGGCATAATAATATCATTCACCAAAGATGTTACAATTTCACCAAAAGCCCCCCCTATGATAACACCTACCGCTAAATCCACTACATTACCCCGTAATGCAAATTTTTTGAATTCCTCTAACATGAAAACCACCCCTGTCTTTTGATTTGTTATGTTTCTCTTTAGAATATATATCCATTATTTATTAATAATAACATAGAATAATTGTTTTGAATCCTTCTATTATCAATAGAACCGGCACTTTGGTTTGTTTCGATATATATTTTACCGCTAATTTTCTTAAGGCCTCTCATTTCATCAGGAGTCACCGAAAAATATTAAGCCATATCATCATCCCCATTAGCTTAGGCTCCTGCTACAACCTTATTCAGGATAGTGGGCTCTTGGGACACAACTCCCGTCCCCATGTCTCAGGTTTTTGGGACACAACTCCCGTCCCCATGTCTCGAGGGTATTTCCCTCCATTTTTCTCCTCTGATTATTTAAAATCAATTCTTCCAATTCATCAGCTGTATATTTATCCCCCCTGCTTTCGGCTAGATGAAATTTCGTTTTCATATTCAGCCTTTGATCTTCATCAAACTCTTTTCCGGTCCCGTTTTTAAAATCCATATAATTAATCCACTTTTGGCCATCATCCAGCCAATCTGTATAGCCGTTATCCTGGATAAGAAATTTGTCCAGGGTCATTTTGTATGTACAAAACCGATATTCTTTATCTCTGAAGGCCTGTCCATATCTTTTTATCGCCTTTAGGATAATGTTTTCTCCATCATACCTTAATGCTTTATCCATAGCTTTTTTGATTTTATCGGTCAGTTTCTTATAAACAACAATGTTTTGATTGTTATAAGTCTGAAAAACTGTATTATATGTTTTGTTTTTATCCGCTATGTCCCCATATACTTTGTTTGTTGTGTTTTTGTCTACTGTATTTTCATATACTTTATCTTCATTTACTATGTTTTTATCTACTATACTTTCATCTACTTTAATTTTATTTACTTTACTTTGTGTATTTTGGATATCCGAAACGTCAGTTGCATCCGGGTTTCCGTCATCAGAAACCCTGATCAGGGTTATATTGCTTCTGTTTTTCACATCAATCAACAGATATTCCTCTACCATTTCTACATTGGCTCTCCTGTATACTGCTGCCGCATAATGTTTTTGAATCCTCCTTGAGGTCAGTATTTTATGTTTTTCATATAGTTCACTATCAAATATGTCCCATTTGATACAGTCATCAATTATGTCTATAAGTTTATTTTTATCAATGGATGACCTGACGCTAAACAGCAGTTGATTTCTTTCATTCCATTCATAGAAATAACCTTCTCTGTATATTTTCTGAAACATTTTAATCAGGACCGCGAAACCTTCTATCCCGTGTTCGGCTTCTATGAGTTCTACTTCATCGCTCATATTCACATCCAGAGCAAAATAATCTAATCCCTGTTTTTGAGGCCTTGCCATTCCCACCACCCCTTAAATAATATGTTAGTACCTTTTTGGTTTGTATCCTTTTATGTGTTGATACTATGGAAGAATTCTCTGCCATACCCCATGTTGTTGTTTGTGATTTCAGGTTTGTTTATGCGGAACAATCTTCATGTACCTATATTTGTGTTATGCATTGGTATGATTACTTCATTTCGTGTTGTTAGTATAAATTATAAACTTAATTCCATGTATTGTCAATATGTTTTGTTGTATATTTACAACATTTTGTGTTTTTACCTGCAGGCTGATAGGATATGGTGCTGTAAATGAATAAACAAGTTTGACACAGTTTGTAAATATAATTATTAGGTAACCGGGATTTAAGGTAAATGAAAGCAAAGAAAAGATATAGAAATAGAAAAAACAACCTGGAGATCCATGATGGATTTCGGTTGTTGGGTTATATTTAGAATATTATTTTTTAAAATTTAGGCGGTTCCGGGTGGCAAACAGCAACTGTGGGGGGCTGTTACGATGAGGCATAATCCCCGGGA
>CAYOQX010000237.1:0-2326 GCA_964406195.1 uncultured Alkaliphilus sp.
ATCTACCGTTACTAACGGACTTGATGCCGCTGTAGCAATTAAAGGCACCTTCTTTTCGTCCGCCACGGCCGCCATGGGAATATTGCAACTGGAGAAGTTCGTACCAATTACTGCAACAACCTTGTCCTGGTCGATTATTTTGTTTAGGGCATTAACTGAATCTAGGGGTTCACCTTTACCGTCATAAGCAACAACTTTAACGGGCCTTCCCAGTATTCCCCCGGCTTCATTGATGTCCTGTTCCGCCAAAAGCATCCCATTTAATCCTGCCTGGCCCCACAATGCGGTTTCACCCGATAAAGCACCAATATATCCGACTTTTATTGGCTCACCTTGTAAATCACCTTCGGCTTGTCCACCATCTTCATTTTTCGGTGGTGTTCCACCACACCCGACAGCCATAAGCAGTAAAATAACCGACAAAAATACACACAAAACTTTTTTAGACATGTTTTTCCCCCTCATTATAATTTTTGGAAATACTTTTCCATTATTATCAAGTCTTCATTGAAGACTACGATACTAATAGTTCAAACCACCTAAGCATAAAGGGATGGTAACCTGGGATATGTCAACTTTATTACGATTCCGTGTATATTTATACCAATGTTATATAACTGTTGCTTTTATCATTTTATATATTGGTATTTCAAAGGCTTGTTATTTATAAAATTCTCTATATCCGTAATTAACTGCTTTGTATGATTTTCTATGGCATCATATGTTGCACCGGCTATATGAGGCGTTATTACTAAATTTTCACATTTGGTTATGAAAGGATGGTCAGCATTAAGAGGTTCCTTATCGAAAACATCTAATGCTGCTCCTGCAATATCATTGTTAACAAGTGCTTCAATAAGTGCCTCTTCATCAACAATTGCACCTCTCGAAGTGTTTATAAAAAAAGCTGTTTTCTTCATTGAATTAAAAATGTTCTTGTTTATCAAATGAAATGTTTCCGGAGTATCTTTGCAATGAACTGTCAGTATATCCGATAATTCCGCTAATTCTGTCAGGGTTGAAGTAAAAACAACGTCTTCTGTTGAAATACCACTTTGGAAAGGATCATATGCAAATATTTTCATACCAAATGCCATGCATAGTCTTGCCACTTTTTTTCCTATATCACCATATCCAACAACACCAAGGGTTTTTCCGCAAAGCTGATTGCCTTTGTATAACACATAGGGGGTATCCGGTCCAAGTGACCAAGTCACATCGCGCTTCAATCCTTTTGTCGTGGTTTTTTGACTACTATCAATCGATTTACTTACATGCTCTTTATTTTTTAAAGCGGCATATGCCATGGGTATTTTCCGTGTGACAGATAGCATCATTGCTACTGTAAATTCGGCAGTACAAGTCGAGTTACGACCCGGTGCATAGCTGACTAAAACCTTTTTCTTTTTGGCATGTTCAATATCAACATTTACAGGGTTTGACCTTGTGCACACAATCAATTTGAGATTCGGTGCACTGTCAATAACTTTTCTTGTAACAGGGTCATAACTTGTAATTATTATATCAACATTGTTTATAGCAACAAGTTTTGCCATTTCATCCTCAGATAAAATGGTTCCATATTTGTACCACCCGTCATAAATCATTTCACACAAATCCTTAAGTTTCTCTGCCTCCCGGCTAACTTCAGCAGTTAATAATGCCTTCACTTTTAAACCCTCCAGATCATATCTTCTCGTGCTGATCTATTGTTTTCCCATAATTTTTGAATCGTTCTATCATACGTTCCATTTCTTCTTCCGGCAATATCACGGGTTCCCCCATGGATTTTGATCGGCAATAAAGTTCACAGCAAAATTCAATTTGTTCTGTAATATCATATGCCTGTACCAAATTCTCCCCTGCTGCCAATAAACCGTGGTTTGCTAAAAGGCATGCTTTCCTATTCTTCATTGCTTCAAATGCGTTTTTTGCCAGCTCTACGGTGCCATATGTCGCGTAGGGTGCACATCGAACATCAACACCTGCATAGGCTACTAAATAGTGGATTGGAGGTAGCGGTTGATTTAGGCAAGATATTGTGGCCGCAAATGTTGTATGTGTATGTATTAGTGAGTGAATGTCCTTTCTATATTTATAAAATATTCTGTGCATATCCCTCTCACTTGAAGGTATACTGTCACTATCCACAATATCCCCCGTATCTACATCAATTAACACAACTTGTTCTGGTTTTATTTGAAAATAATCAATTCCGCTTGGGGTTATGGCCATGGTATTTGTATCCCTGTCGCATACACTAATATTTCCACCTGTGCCCTTAGTTAAGCCTGCCTCTATAAGTTTTCTTCCAAAAACAATTATT
>CAYOQX010000238.1:0-2320 GCA_964406195.1 uncultured Alkaliphilus sp.
CTGTTAATTAAATTAGACATAGCTACAAAACCTTCTATATGGGAAAAGATAAAAAGTAAGACAAAAAAAGCAGATTAAATTATAGTCTGTATATATAAATATTTACTATAGAAAGGACACCGGTAAATGTATAACACTACTCCCCAAATGCAAGAATTGGAAACTTATTACATACCCATTAATGAAATGCTACATTGCGTACGAACATCAGAGTTGACATTTTTGATAGCTGAGAAAATAAAATACTTAGATAAAACACTAGAACAAATACGCCAACTAACTCTTTTACATGATATAGGGAAATGTGAACTTTCTTCTAGTATTCTACTAAAACAAGATAAACTATCCCATTCAGAACGTCATATTATCAAAAAACACTCTATTTTAAGCGAACAAATATTACAATTAACAGGATATTCTGATGAAGACGCTAAAATAGTCCGGTATCATCATGAAAAATTAGATGGTTCAGGATATCCCTATGGAATAACTAAAATACCTTTAGAACAAATCATTAGCAAAAAGAAACTAGGTATATATGGGGTATTTGCAATAAGAACTTACTTTCCAAAACGCTTTTCTCCAGCTTCTCTAGCTCTCTTACTTCTTTCATATTTTTCTCTAGCAGATTGGTATAGTTGTCCTTCATCAGGGTTATTTTTTGCTTTAGCCCAATCTTTATTCGCTTGCTTTTTCCAATAATCTGCTACTTTATCATAAGTATCTTTAGTTTTATCACCTATAGGCATAATATACCTCCTTATGTAGATTTATAAATAAATAGTGCAATATTGAATCCTAGTCATTTTCTTTTAGGCCTTTTTGCCATAACCTCTTTTTTTTAATAACACTCCAGCAGCGATACGCCTTTTACCTTCATTTGTTTTAAATTCTTTATACAATTCTTCATCGGAAAGAGTGTTCATTGAATTTGCCATCCTATTAATTTCTTTTATGTCTTTTTCCACCTTTTCTTTACCTTCAGAAGCTATAAGGGTTAGCATTTCTTTACTATTATTATAAATAGTGCTAATAAAGTTATTTAAAGTCTCTTTGACTTCATGTTTTGCTATTCCCCTTAAAACACTATTAAGTTCTTTCTGCGATTCTTCAGCTCCAGTATACCCTTCATAACAGTATCTGTTACAAAACTTTCCCTTGCCTGGATATTCTATCCATTCCTCCATGTAAGTATGGCAAGCTCGACATTTTGGACAACTTTTTAGAAAGCAAATATAACAGCAAAATATTTCTCCGTTTTCATGAGCATAGTATCTATCTGAAATCTTTTCACGGCAAGTTTTACAACGTAAAATTGAAGTAGCCATAATTACACCTCTTCTCCTAGATATGCTAATTGTATGAATTTGTTTCTCTATATATGTAGGTATTACCATATATGTTGTATTATATCAACTATAATTTGATAATTTGAGGTTAGTGTATAATTTATGAAGGCAGGAAAATAGAAAAGTAAAGATATATAAATAAGTAAAGGGAAGAGAGAACTCTTCCCAAATCCATCAAAATCATCTAAAATATTAGTTGCTAAAAAAAACAATTTAGGTGGTTGATGGATATGTTAAGTGTAATTGAAAACGCAGCAGACTTCAAGGACTTAGAGAAAAAAATTTATAAATATTTTTGTGATGAAGCATGTAGGTTTATGAAATATGTACTTGAATATATGGTTCAAGAGATAATGCTAAAAAGAGATAAACAAAGGTATAGGCTAAAGAATACGGGCCGGAAAGGTTCAATAACAACCCTGATGGGAGAAGTTGAGTATAAACGCAGGTATTACAGGTGTATAGACGAGGATGGAGTAATATATTATGGGTATTTAGTTGATGAATGGATCGGCAAAAATGGCAAGGAGAAGTTAACAGAAAATGTTAAAGAAGCAGCAGTAGAAACTGCGTTAAGGGTATCATTTAGAAAGAGTGCTGAATTAATTGAATCCAATAGCCCCAACGGTATTAGTCATCAAACTATATGGAATGAGGTGCAAAAGGCCGGAGAAAAAGCTAGAGTGGTAGAAACTAAACAAGTGGAAGAATACTTAAACGGGAAATTAAGAGGGGAGAAAGAAGTTCCTGTTTTATTTGAGGAAAAGGACGGGGTTCATCTAAGTATTCAAGGTGAAAAGAAAAAGAGAGAAATAAAGGTATCAAAGGTCTATGAAGGCTGGCAAAAGAAGACTCCTGGGAGCAAAGAGTATACCACAGTAAACAGGTTTTATGCTGCCGGTTTTGAAGATGGAAACAGTTTTGACACTCTGGTAAATAGTAAAATAGCAGAAAGATATAATGTGGATAAA
>CAYOQX010000239.1:0-2305 GCA_964406195.1 uncultured Alkaliphilus sp.
ATTCCGAACCCAGCGTTTCCGCCCTTGTGAAAGCCCCCTGCGAAACATCATTGTCAAATACAATTTGCATAATACCGGTCATATCCCTCAGGTCCACAAATATTAAACCGCCCAGGTCCCTTCTCCTCTGCACCCAACCTGACAGTATAACCTCATCTCCTATATTTTTTTTGTTTAGGATCCCACACTTATGCGTTCTTTTCAATTTCACAAAATTACCCCCTATTGCGTATGATATTTTGTTGAAGTATCATAACTATATTTTCCAATGCAACCTCTGTTTCTTCTCCATCAGACATGTTTTTCAGTTTTGCCGCCTGTTTGGATAACTCATATTCACCTATTACAACCGTATAATCAGCCGTTATTCTATCAGCATATTTAAATTGTGCCTTTACACTGCGGTTTAAGTGATCCATGTCTGCAATTATCCCTGCTTCTCTGAATTGATTTAGCAATCTGAATCCCTCATAATACGCGGAATCACCAATTGCTACTATGAATACATCCAATCCTGTCGGTTTAGGAATTTCTATACCTTGGTTTTTTAATGTTAATATGGTCCTCTCCAGACCCATCCCGAATCCTACACCGGGTGTATCCGGCCCGCCGCAATCCCCCACAAGTCCATCATACCTGCCTCCGCCGCATACAGTCCCTTTTTTACCTGCTTCATCTGTTATAATTTCAAACGCAGTTTTGGTATAGTAATCTAATCCCCGAACAATTCTGGGATCTACAATATATTCTAATTCTAATATTTCCAAATATTTTTTTAATGCTTCAAAATGTTCCCTGCATTCCCTACAAATATGTTCCAGCATTAGGGGTACATCTTTTAATTCTTTCTGACATGCATCAGATTTACAATCAATGATCCGCATGGGATTCCGATTGTACCTTCTTTTACAGGTTGCACATAATTTGTCAAGCCTGGCTTGTAAATATTCCCTGAGTATTGTATGATATTCAGCTCTGCATTCAGGACAACCTACACTGTTTATTCTTAATTCCACCTTTTTAACTCCAAAGGTCTCATAAATGGTCATCGCCAGATTTATTACCTCTGCATCTACAGAGGGATTTACGGCCCCAAAAACTTCTATGCCAAATTGATGATGTTGCCTCAATCTCCCTGCCTGCGGTCTTTCGTATCTGAAAACCGGCGTTATATAAAATACCTTGGTAGGCTGGATACCCGCATAAAGCCTATGTTCAATGAGTGCCCTTGCTACGGGGGCCGTCCCTTCAGGTTTTAATGTAATACTTCTGTTTCCACGATCGGTAAATGTATACATTTCTTTTTCAACAACATCCGTAGTATCTCCTACTCCACGCTCAAAAAGTTCCGTATACTCGAAAATAGGGGTTCTTATTTCTTTATATCCAAAGTTTCTTGCTACTTTTTTTACCGTACTCTCGACATAGTGCCATTTGTATGCATCCTCAGGCAACATGTCTTCCGTGCCCTTTGGCCTTTGTATCATCTAAATCTTTTCCTCCATTCTGTATGGGCTGGTACTTTTGTATGAATAAAAACCCCTGCGTCCCCGAAAAATACAAGGAACGAGAGGCTTAATGAACAGTCCCCGGTTTACTCATAATTTAGTAATTACCCATATTGCGAATAATAATCATAATTTTGATTTTCTTATCCTATATATAAGGATTCGTAGCCTTTTCAGTCCCAATGGTAGTAGCCGGTCCATGGCCGGGTAAAACAGTCAAGTCTTCATCTAATACGAACAGTTTGTTTTTTATTGAATCCAGAAGTTTAGTTTCATTCCCACCTTCCAGATCACTTCGGCCTATAGAACTCGCAAACAATGTATCTCCGGTAAAGATGAAATTACCTGTCTGAATGGATATTCCGCCCTCTGTATGTCCCGGTGTGTGAATTATTGATAATTCCAGTTCACCCAATTCCAATATGTCCCCATCTTCAACAAATTCTACATGTTCATCTATTTTAGCCTCAACTACCGGTCCGCCCAGGGCAACAGATTGATTAGCCACACCGTTTACCAACATGTATAAATCATCATTATGCATGTATACGGAAACACCCGTTTTGCTTATGAGTTCCTGAACCCCGCCTATGTGGTCTACATGAGCATGGGTTAACATGATATACTCCAATTCTAAATTATTATCTTCCAGCATTTTCATAATCCTATCCACATCACCGCCCGGATCAATTACAGCAGCCTTATTGGTTGCCTTATCTCCCAATACATAGCAGTTAACGGCATATATGCCGGCCGGAATTCTTTCTAAGAACATTAAACCACCCCTATTCTAAATC